>DAHXJB010000286.1:0-4459 GCA_027372455.1 Chloroflexota bacterium
ATCGGCCCCATCATCCCCCCCAGCATCATCTTCATTCTGTACGGCTCGCTGGCTCAGGTATCCGTGGGGCAGATGTTCCTGGGAGGCTTTGTCCCCGGCGTCATCATGGGCTTGAGTCTCATGGGGCTTTCCCTCTTCTACGCCAGCCGCCGAGGCTTCAAGGCCGGCGGGAGCTTCTCTCTGGGTCGGCTGGGGCGCGCTTTTCTCCACTCCTTCTGGGCGCTGCTGGCGCCGCTGATCATCGTCGGAGGCATAGTAGGCGGCATAACCACTCCCACCGAAGCGGGGGTGATAGCGGTGGTGTATGCCATGGTGCTGGGCTTCTTCGTCTTCAGGACTCTGACCTTGCGACGGCTTCGTGCCGTCTTCGTCAGCTCGGCAGCCACGACCACCATCGTGATGTTGATCCTGGCTTTTGCCAACGTTTTCGGGGCGCTCCTCACCCGCGCCCAGTTCCAGGCTCTTGCCCTCGGATTCCTGCAGAGCCTGACCTCGGACCGCATGGGCCAGCTGTTCGTGATCATGGTCTTCCTGTTCATCCTCGGTTTCTTCGTTGACGTGACTCCGATACTGGTTATGTTCTCGGCCCCGCTGGCGAAGATAGGCACGGCCTTGGGGTTCGATCCCATCCACTTCGGGGTGGTCATCTGCCTGACGACCCTGATCGGGGCGGTCACCCCACCAGTCGGCTCGCTGCTCTTCGTCGGCTGCAGCATCGGCAAGATCCCGTTGAGCAAGGTGATCTTCACCGTCTGGCCATTTGCCTTCACCTTGCTGGGCGTGGCAGTGCTCCTGGCCCTGTTCCCGCCGTTGGTAACCTTCGTGCCTCGGCTGTTCTTCCCGCAATAGGGTGTTGCCTCCGACCCGCGCCTGAGACCCAGTAACTTGTAAAGGGTGGACCGATGACGATCGAGATGGCAAGCAAGCTGACGACGATGCAGCAGGCGGTTTCCACGATGCAGGAAGGCCAGAACTTAACCTTCGGCGGCTTTGCTCACTCCCTGGCCCCCCTCGCCTTCGTTCGAGAGATGATCCGGCAGGGCAAGAAGGGCTTCGACCTCACCTCCATGGGCGAGTGCTGGGCCGTCGACCTGCTGTCAGGGGTGGGGGCTATCCGGCGTGCCCGCCTCTCCAACTACATGTTCGAAGGGTACGGGCGGTGTATGAACTTCTCCCGAGCGGTGGAGTCCGGGGAGATGCAGGTAGAGGACTACAGCCACTTCGGGATCACCTCTTGCTTCCTGGCCGGTGCCCTAGGCGTCCCCTTCCTGCCGCTGCGCTCCATGGCCGGGACCGACATCGAGCGGATTCGCAGTTTCGACTCGAACAAGATGGCGAGGGTGAACTCTCCTTTCAATGGAGAGGAAGTGGTGGCGGTAGAGGCGGTGCAGCCTGATGTGGCCATAGTGCACGTGTCCCGTTGCGACCAGCAGGGGAACTGCCAGATCTTCGGTATGACCTCCACCATCGACGAACAGGTGCGCTCTGCCAAGCGGGTCATCGTGACTGCGGAGGAAATCGTCGACAGTGAAGTCATCCGCAAACAGCCGGAGTTGACCATCATTCCGGGCTTCCTGGTGGATGCCGTGGTGGAGGCGCCCTACGGTGCTCACCCGGCTGGAATGTACCGTTACTACGACTACGATCCGGAGCATATTCGGTGCTACTGGGAGCTATCGCGGACGGCGGAGGGCTTTGGCCGTTATCTGGATGAGTTCGTCTACGGCACGCGAAACCACTGGGACTACCTGGAGCGTATAGGGCTTCGCAGGCTGTTTGAGCTCAGGGCCGACCCCTACCTTGGCTATGCATGGAGATAGGTGAGAGACATGGGTTCGATAAACGGATGTACCATGCAGGAGATCATGGCGGTGGCTGCCGCCCAGGAGATAAGGGATGGTGAGGTGTGTCTCATCGGCACCGGCCTTCCCATGGTGGCGGCTTACCTGGCCAAGTACACCCATGCTCCCAACGCGGTCCTGACTTTCGAGTCCGGTATCATCGACGCGACTCCGGCTGAGATGGCGGTGGGGGTTGGTGACTTCAAGCTGCTGAAGGGGGCGGCGAAGGCCAGCAACCTCTACTATGCGCTGAGTCTTCTACAACGAGGGAAGGTGGACCTGGGCTTTCTGGGAGCGGCAGAGGTGGACGAATACGGCAACATCAACTCCACGGTGATTGGCGACTACTTCCATCCCAAGGTCAGGTTGCCTGGCAGCGGCGGCGCCAACGACATAGCCAGCATGGCCAGGCGGGTCGTCATCATAGTCCCCCACGAGAAACGGAAGTTTCCCCGAAGGGTCCAGTATCTGACGACGCCGGGATTCCTCACTGGGCCCGGAGCCAGGGAGAAGGCGAATCTCCCTGGGGAAGGACCGGTGAGAGTCATCACGGACCTGGCCGTCATGGGATTCGACACAAATAGTAGGCGGATGAAGCTGGAGTCACTTCATCCCCACGTGTCTCTCCAACAGGTGCTGGACAACATGGGTTTCGAGCCGGTGATCGAGGGCGACGTTCCTACCACCTCCTGGCCGACGCAGACGCAGCTGTCGATCCTGCGTGAAAGGGTCGATCCCCAGGGGATGTATCTCAACAAGTAGCGTGGTGGAGAGGCCAGATGACTGCCAATTCCAGCCTCGAGAAGTCTGTCCCATGGTGGGTTCGGGCCAGGGCGCCATGGAAGGGAGACCTTTTCGACCGCACGGTGCTGGCTACCGGAAGCCCCGAGGAGGAGCGCATCCAGACCCTGCGGCAAGCGGTTCTGGCGCGCTATCGAGGAGGGAAGCGCCGCCTCTCCGTGGCCAAAGCTCTCATTTCGACGAGGTCGTATCAGGAGACCGAGGGGCTCCACCCGGCCCTCCGCCGAGCCATAGCCATGGACAGGGTGTTCCGCGAGATCTCCATTGCACTGCTGCCGGGGCAGCTGCTGATGGGCACCTCATCGAGCGGTCCCCACCGGGTGGACTTCTATGGCGAGTTTCTGCGACCCTCCCCCCAGAGCTTGATCCAGGGTGCGGAGGCTCCCTCGCCCCTGGAGGGTGCGGAGAAGAAGTATGTCATCGAGCCTGAAGACCGCCAACTGTTCGAAAGGCAGATTTGGCCCTACTGGGGCACGCGCTCCAAGGCCGCCCACATCATCAACGAGATGCAGAGGCAATACCCAGAAGCCTGGATGTACCTCCGGTTCAGCGACTGCTGCGAGATGTGGCCCGGGGGTGCCCTCTATCACACCATCCAGGACTACGCCTCGATCCTGAGACGAGGGCTGCTGGCCATCATGGAGGAGATCAAGAGCTGTATCGCGGGGTTGGATGCCGGTAGCCCGACGGGGATGAGCGACTACGACCGACGCAACCAGTACGAGGCGATGCTCATCGTGGCGGACGGGCTCCTCGCCTACGCCCGGCGCAACGCGGAGTTGGCGGATTCTCTGGCGTCGGAAGAGCCGAACCCTCGGCGGACGGTGGAACTGAGGGAGATGGCCCGCATCTGCCGAAAGGTGCCCGCCTACCCTGCCGAAAGCTGGTGGGAAGCGCTGTAGTCCTTCCACTTCCTGCGCATGGGCACTGCCTTGGCCGACGGGGGCGACTCCCACTCGGCTGGACGGTTCGACCAGTACATGTACCCCTACCTGCAAACAGATCTGGCCGAAGGCAGCACCACAAAGGCCAAAGCCCAGGAGTTGCTGGAGTGCCTCTTCCTGAAGTGGGGCGAGACCAACGAGTTCTCCCTTAACGAAGGCTTCATGGGAGTAGGCAACAACGACAAGATCAATCTTGGCGGCATCGACGGCTACGGGCGGGACTGCACCAACGAACTCTCCTTCATGCTGCTGGAGGCTCACGCCCACGTGCACCTGAACGATCCGAACCTCTCGGTTCGGGTGCACCGACACACCCCTGATGACTTGCTGCGGCGGACGTTAGAGGTTGTCCGTCTTGGCGGTGGACTACCCATCCTGGTCAACGACGAGACCGTGATCCCGGCGTTGGTTAGCTGCTGTGGGGTGTTGCTGGAGCACGCCCGGCACTACGGTGACTGTGGGTGCCAGGAGAATGTGACCGACCCCAACATGACGGGCGCCGACATGAACGGCAGGACCAACGCCGGCTGGTTCAGCCTCCCCAAGCCGGTGGAGTTAGCCCTGTTTGACGGGGTGAACCCCATGAATGGCGTGCAAGTCGGCCCTCGGACCGGTGATCCACGAGGCTTCGGGTCTATGGAGGGTTTCCTGGAGGCGGTGAAGGCCCAGGTCGAGCACGCCGTGGAGATGAACTCGGTCGTCAACAACGTTACCGACTACGTGTTCTCGCGGCAATTCCCCTGTGTTTTTCACATCCTAACTCGGCAAAGCCGAAACCAAAAAGGTTGTATGCTTGAACACCGATGATCTCCCGCAGATGCCGCTTGGTCGAGAGAGGAGCGTGCTCGGATGACGCTGCTGACTGAACGCTAC
>DAHXJB010000287.1:0-3903 GCA_027372455.1 Chloroflexota bacterium
CGGCCAGCCCGTCCGCGATGCCGCCGGTGCCGTCCGGCGAGCCATCGTCCACTATCAGGGCGTTCAACGTCGGATCCGCCCCGAAGAGAGCCTCGATCACGCCCCGAATCGTCTTCGCCTCGTTATAGGTGGGAATGATGACCAGGGTCAGCATGGTACGTGACAGATCCTTGGAAGAGAATTACCGCCGGGTACGGCGGTACACTGCGCATCCGTTTTGCTCGAACGCGAGCCGGTAGTCGTTGGAGAGCTTGGCGTGGTCGATGCCGGCCGTAACACGATCGTTTGGTGCATCCGGATACAGGACGACCCAGCCGACATGGTCAGTCGGGTTCTTGAGGGCAGCCGTCCAAAGCTCGCCCGAGAAGGTAGCTATGTACTCCCGAAGGGGAAGGCCGGTGGAAAACAAGAACGGCGAATTAGTGTCATCGATCAGTATACCTTGCCCGTCGTAGTTCGTCCTCAGGTATTCGGCCACCCCTATCCAGTCGCGGTGCTTGACGGCATCGTCCATCGCATCCGTCACCGTTATCAATGAAGTCGGCCACTGCGGAACCCAGAGATAGAACTGAGCGCCTATGGCCAGGGCGAAAATCAGGACTACGGCGATAGGGCGAAGCCGCAAGATCATAACATCGGCGAGGTAGGCGAGGAAAACGACTGCGGCAGGCAGCATCAACACGCCGTACCTGGTGTTGAAATAACCGGGTGGATCGGACTGGGGGGTATTCAGCACTGTCTGCCCCATCCAGAGTGCGATGATATTGAAGAAATAGGGGGACAGGAACGCATAGGGAAGAAGGGAGTTCGGGCGAAAGCGGGTCGTTGACAGGTAGGCCAGGAGGCCGGCGAGTCCGAGAAACAGGGTAGCGAGACCCATATTATCCATGACGGCCCAGGAGTAAGCCAGGACCGACAACACGGCATTATGCTTCGTGGCGAGACCTCCCCCTTTCAGGATCTGCTCCTGTTGGTACGCGGCGGAGAACTGCCCGCGGGCAAACTCGAGGGGGTCGCCGAAGATGACCCAGTTGTAGAAGAACCATATGAACATCGCATAGACTGGAATGACGACATAGGCGAGGGTCAGGCCCTCCGCCCTGCTCGCATCCCGCGAAGCGAAGTACTCGGAGCACAGGACCAGCGCCGCCGAGGACGCGGCGTAGAACCAGCCGTCGTAACGGCTTCCCACGGCGACCGCTGCTAGTACTCCGCCAACGATCAGGCTACTGTGGGAGCCCCGCTTGCTCCACCGCAACAGGTAGTAGGCCGAAGCCGTCATCCCCAACATCAGAACTGGTTCGGTCATCGGCGTCGCCTGGAGATACAGCACGTTGGGGTTGGAGACGAAAGCGAGGACCCCGATCCAGGCAGCCAGTTCGTGGCGCGTGACAAGCCGGACCGATTGGAAGAGTACGCCCGCCGTGGCGACGAAGGAGACGAGTCCGACTATGCTACCCGCAAGCCCGGTTTGCCAGAGAAAATCGGAGGCGACCAGCGGCAGCATTAGGATGTGAGGCACGGGAAGCCAGACTGTCCCAAGCTGCGCGACACTGGGATTACGCGAGTCGAACACGCGGCGCGCTATGTTCAAGTGCGATTGGGCGTCGTTGTAGCGCACGACAAGATCGTGCTGGAAGAACCAGTAGATCGCGACGGCTCCGACCGCGGCGGAAAGTAGGAGGACAAGGAGAAGCGAGGGATCGGCGGTGGCGGCGCGCCATAGCCGACTCCGAGCGTCAAGGCGCGCGTCCCCATTCTGGTGCAGTCGTCCCGGTTGAGCCGCGGGGCTCGGAGCCTCGGCGTCCTCAACGTCCGGCTCAGTGCCCGCCATGCTCACTTCTCTTCCCCGTCATCCGTCGTCGCACGGGTCTTGATCTCCCCCCGGTATAGCCCATGCTTGGTCTTCTCCCAATAAGAGGCCCGGTAGAAGAGTTGAATGAAGCCCTTCCATGCCCCCACACTCATGAGAGCCCAGTACAGGGGACTGAGCAAGGCGTACTTCACCATGTCATAGTAGCCCCGGCGCAGGCAACCGGCAACGTTGGTGTACATGAAGGCAAAATTCCCGACGTAGAGCCCTAGGGCGCCCACGTAGAAGACCGGACCGGGGAAGAGCACCTGGATCAATGCCCAATGGGTGAGATACCAGAGAGCCGTCAGGAGCCAGTAGATCGGATTCACCAGAAAGCCGAAGAAGGTTCCGCCGACCACCATGTTGAAGCTAAGGAACTGGTAGGGGCCTATGTCCCTCAGCAGCCGGAGGGGGTGCCGCATGTGGACCAGATAGGTCTGAATGTAGCCCTTGACCCAGCGAGAGCGCTGCCGAATCCAGTTGTACAGCTCGCTGTTAGCCTCCTCGTAGGTGGTGGAGTCCACCACCGCGGTCTTCCACCCCGCCTTGAACAGGCGAACTCCCAGGTCGGCATCCTCCGTGACGTTGTGCGGATCCCAGGCGCCCAGTTCCCGCAACACTTCGGTACGAAAGTGGTTAGAGGTGCCGCCCAGAGGGATGGGAGCGTTGCTTGCGTCCAGACCGGGGATGAAGAGATCGAACCACATTGAGTACTCGGTGGTGAACCACCTCGTGAGGAGGTTCTGGTCCCGATTGTAGTAGTTGAGCTTGCCCTGGATGCATTGGACCCTGGGGCTCGCCTTGCGGAACCCCACCACCACTTTCTTCAACTGGTCGCGTTCCGGAATATACTCCGCGTCGTAGATGACGATCAGTTCGCCTGCCGCGTGGATCAGGCCATAGTTGCAGGCCTTCGGCTTCCCCTTGGGGAGCCCATGGGGCACCACCACGGCTTTGAAGTGGGCCGGCAAGCCGTGGGTGCGCACCGCCTCGATGGTCTCCGTGTCGTCTTCTTCCAGCAGCAGCTTCACGTCGAGCTTCGCTTTCGGATAGTCCAGGCCGTCGATCGCCTTCACAAGGTTGGGCAGAACCTCCGCTTCTCTATACAGCGGCACCAGGATCGTATACACCGGCAACTCGCGCTCGCTCAAAGCGGAGAGGTCCTCGGCCGTGACCTCCACTTCAAGTGTATGCGAGAGGGCCTTGTAGATGAGATAGAACTTGTAGGCGGAGAAGCCCACGTAGAACAAGGTGCTAAGGGCGATGAGCAGCGTCAGGTACTGGACTGTAAAAAGCAACAGGAGGAAGGCGGAGATGGCCAGGAAGGCAATGGCCACCGCCTTCTGAGGACGCGTCAGCACCTTGATCGCCGAGTCCTCCGGACGACGCATCACGAGATCGTTGGCGCTCTGGAAAAGGTAGTCGCTCCGGTAAGTCTTCTCCAGAACGGCCTCCAGGTCTTCCTCGGTGGTCATGACAGGTTTGACCCTGTATCCCGTGATCTTCTCCACCTCGGCGATGGCCTCCGAATCCAAGGGGTTTATCATGGCCACCGTAAGCGTCTCTGCCCATCGGCCCAGGGGCACCAGCCCGTAACCACGCGCCACACCCTCCGGGATGCAGCGCACGGTCTCATCGGGCACATCGGTCCCAGCAAGGCTGTAGAAGGGAATGCCGTGCTGATCCGACAGGACGCTGACCAACTGCTCCTGGGTGACGAGGCCCAGACTGATGAGGGCCTGTCCCAACCGAACACCGGTTCGCCGGTGCAGTTCCAGGCCCTCCTCTAACTGGCGCCGGCTGATCAGGTCCGATTCCACCAGCAGGTCGCCCAGGGTCTGGCGCCCATGAACGCGTCTTATCGCCTCCGTGACCTGGCTGCGCGTCGCAACCAGCGCCGACACTCGCACGCCTAGCCGCTTCTCGACCGTGCGACGGGTTGCATCCTCCAGGGGATCGGCGAAGGCGACTAGGATGGCCTGTCCCGATCGTTTGACAGGAATGGCCGCGACAGTCTTCGCCACCTCTTCCGGGAGAAGGCGTGCCAC
>DAHXJB010000410.1:0-2003 GCA_027372455.1 Chloroflexota bacterium
GGGCTGGCCTACGACTCCTGGAAGAGCGGGGTGCTCAGGTAGCGCTCGCCCGTGTCGGGCAGGATGGCCACGATAAGCTTGCCGGCGTTCTCGGGGCGCCTGGCAACCTGGATC
The DNA here is from genome assembly GCA_027372455.1 of Chloroflexota bacterium. Lineage (GTDB taxonomy): Bacteria > Chloroflexota > UBA6077 > UBA6077 > UBA6077 > JAJYNT01. The sequence continues at coordinate 115 of DAHXJB010000410.1, forward strand.
GCCGCCCAGGCTGCTGCGCCGGAGGAGATGCCCACCAGAATGCCCTCCTGGCGCGCCATGCGGCGGGAGGTCTCAAACGCGTCCTCGTTGTCCACCTGGATTATCTCATCCACCAGCTTCATATCCAGCACGCCCGGAACGAATCCTGCCCCGATACCCTGTATCTTGTGCGGTCCTGCGGCCCCACCGGACAGCACGGCCGAGGATTTCGGCTCCACGGCCACCACCTTCAGCTCGGGCTTTTTCTCTCTGATCGCCTGAGCGATACCTGTGAGGGTCCCGCCGGTGCCCACTCCCGCGACCAGGATGTCCACCTTGCCGTCGGTATCGTTCCAGATCTCCTGGGCAGTGGTCTCCCGGTGGATCTTGGGGTTGGCCGGGTTCTGGAACTGCTGGGGCATCCAGCCGTTGGGGTTATCGGCCACTATCTCCTCGGCCCGCCGGATCGCCCCCTTCATCCCCTCGGAGCCCGGGGTAAGCACCACCTCGGCCCCCAGAGCCTTCAGCAGCTGCCGCCGCTCGACGCTCATGGTCTCAGGCATCGTCAGGATCAGCTTGTATCCCTTGGCTGCCGATACGAAGGCGAGAGCTATACCGGTGTTTCCGCTCGTGGGCTCCACGATCACCGTCTTGCCGGGCTGGATTAGCCCCTGCTTCTCCGCCTCCCTAACCATGCTAAACCCTATCCTATCCTTCACACTGGACAGGGGATTGAAGCTTTCCAGCTTTCCCAGCACCGTGGCGTCTGCACCATCGGTCACCCGGTTCAACTGGACCAGGGGCGTGTTTCCGATCAACTCGGTAATATCGCTGGCGATCCTCATCTAACGTCCTCCTCAAGATATATCCCAAATCGGAGACCCCATTCCTCGGCTTGATAGAATGGGGTCCTCCTGCATAAGCCCTCACCGGGCTACCCGTCTGCTAATCGACAGCCATCTCAAGCTCGGTGATCTGCCGATCGATGATCCTGAAGGCCCGCACCACCGGGAGTTGATCGTCCGCCAACGATGCGATGAAGTACACGGCATCGGGGTAGTAGGACAGGCTCACATCCGTACCGGACGGATAGGCCTCGCTCTCCGGATGGGAGTGGTATATAGCCATCAACTTCCAGCCCCTGTCCTCGATCTCCCTCAGAGCCTCCAGCAACTCCCTCGGCTCCACGTTGTACCGCACTCTGGGCATGGGATCGTTGTTGGTGGTGCGGAATAGCTTCACCGCAACCCCATCCTGAGATGCGATCAGCCCGCATACCTCGTTGGGCTTGCCATCTCGAGCATTATCTACGATCTCTCGCAAGAAGCTCTCCGGCAGGTGAACGACCTGATCTTCTTTCGCTTCCACATCCAACCTCCGACCCTCGCTGTTCGGTTCCTCGCCATCCATAGAATCGGGTTCACGACCAGGTAGATATCGCCAGAGTCACTTGCAGATCCTAAGCCATGTCCACGCCCAATGAACCTAGATGTGATACATGAGGCCGCCGTCGGCAACCGCCTGTCGAACCGACAGATCCTCGATGGTTACCCCGTCCAGGACCCCCTCCACCGCGCGCCTGACCTCCAGCCACGTATCCCTGAGCACACAGGGGTTGGGGCTCTGGCAGACGTCTGAGCCATCAAGACAATCCATGACTATCACCGGCCCCTCCAGTGCCCGCACCACATCGCCAACCGTGATCCGCGAGGGATCGGCGGCCAGGGTGTGCCCTCCCTGGGGGCCCCGCGAGCTGGTGATGAAGCCGGCCTTCCGCAAAGTGGTCAGTAGCTGCTCCAGGTACGACTCAGGGATGCCCCTGCGGAGCGCGATCTCGCTGGTCTGAAGGGGTCGATTTCCGTGGACGGCCGCCAACTCTATCATAGCGCGCAAGGCGTAGTCGCTCTTCA
>DAHXJB010000429.1:0-2286 GCA_027372455.1 Chloroflexota bacterium
ATTCACCAGTGCCTCCTCAGCCCTGGTGCCCAACATCTCTAGCAGTCTCGCCACGGCGTCGTGAATGCTGGCTTCCTGCGGCAGCTCCAACTCGACCTCTTTGCACCGCAGTTCGAGGCGCGCGTGGCCCAACAGCCGTACCAGCACCCTCACTCGAGAACCGCCTCCTTTGCCGTGGTGCGGTAGGGCTCCAAGATTGGATTGATCCATTCCAGGTCTAGCTCGGCCAGCTTCATGGGGCGAGGGAAGGCCTTCTCGTCCCAGTTCATGATTTCGAAGTAGTTGCGCAGAGCCTGCCGCAGAGCTCCCTCGTCTACTCGGTAGCCCTCGCGGGGTCCGGTCTGGATAGGCTCAAACATCCGCTGGGGCAGCCAGAAGCGGTCCAACTCGGACTCCTCTCGGATGTTGAAGGCCCGGAACATGTTCACTCGCCGCTCGCCGTACTTCATGATCTCGTGGAAGCTGAGCTCCCAGCCGGTCACTGCCTGGGCGCCCTCCACCAGTTCGTGCATCTTGAAGTGGCGGACCGGCCCGAAGTTGAATAGGCACAGGCACATAGTGTCCATGAAGCTGAAGTGCTGCTGCAGGTAGTAGAACATCCGCAGCTTCTTGTTATCGATGCTGGAGGTTTCCAGCCGCTCCAAGACGCCCAGCGGCGTAAGTTGGTCCAGGAAGACCTGGGGGGCCTTGAAGTCGAAGTCGGTGTCGTGCTCCACCACTACGTGGTCGGCCCCGATGGGGGAAACGGCGTAGGAGATGCCGAGCATGCCCTTCACCCGCCCGTCGTGCATAGCTAGTTCCTGTCCTCTTGCATGCACGGCGAAGCGATCTGCCCCCTTGCCGATCTTCTGGGCCGCGCGCATCACCCCTTCGGCCAGAAGATCCCCGAGCCCCTCGCGGCGGGCGATCTTTTCTACCATTTGCACCACCGCTGGGCCGTTGCCGAAGCGAAGCTCCATCCCGTCGGTGTCATCCTTAGTGAGGAGGCCGTTCTCGTAGCACTCCATGGCGAAAGCGATGGAGGCGCCAGTGGAGATGCAGTCCAGGGTGTAGCGATTGCACAGCTCGTTGGCTTTCACCACGGCAGGCAGGTCAGTGATCCCACAGTCGGAGCCCAAGGCCGAGATGGCCTCATACTCGGGACCCCCGTAGGCTGGATCCACGAAGTATGGCTTTTCGGCCCTGACCACCCGTTTGCAGCGGGTGGCACAGCCCCAGCAGGATTCGTTGGTGACCTCCATCTCTTCATGCATGGTCTCGCCGTAGATGGCCTCGCCACCTTCAAGGACGCCCGTCTGTAAGTTGCGAGTCGGGAGTTGTCCATCGACATTCTGGACGCCGACGTATTCGGAAGTGCCGAGGAGGTTGTTTCCCCTGCAAGAAGGGTTCTGTTTGAAGGTCTGGGAGTAGTATCGGGCGAGTTGGTTCACCTTCTCGGGGTTGGCCAGTTCCACCTTGTGGTGGCCTCGCACGGCGATGGCTTTCAGCTTCTTGGCTCCCATGACGCACCCCATGCCGGTGCGGCCGTTGAAGTGGTTGAGGTCGTTTGTGACGTTGGCGAAGCGGACCAACTTCTCGCCGCCGGGGCCGATCTGGGCGACTCGGATCATCTTGTCGCCTAACTCTTGGCGGATCTTCTCCTGGGACTCCTTGGTCTCAAGACCCCATATCGAGGAAGCATCTCTGATTTCAGCTTGCCCATCATGGATCCAGAGGTAGACGGGCTTAGCTGATACCCCCCTGATGACGAGGGCATCGAAGCCGGCGAACTTCAGCTCCGGTCCCCAGAAACCGGAGGATTGGGTATCGCCGATGAGGCCGGTGAGGGGCGACTTGCCGGTGATAGAATAGCGGTTGTATCCCGACATCGGGGCTCCGACCACGACGCTGGTGGCGAAGACCAGGAGGTTGTCGGGGCCGTACGGATCGGCCTTGGGGGGCATCTCGTTGAGGAGATAGTAGGCGCCAACCGCGGCTCCCCCCATGTAAGTGCGGTACCAGACCTCATCATGCTCGTCAACGGAGATCTGCCCAGTGCTTAGGTCTACCTTGAGGATCTTGCCCGCATAGCCGTGAGGCATTGCCTTGCTCCCCCTCTCTCACATGTGCTTTCTCTGGTCCAGCAGCTTACTGGACGCGCTCACCGAATCTATCGCGAGGTAAACAGAGACGTTGCACCTTTGTCTGAAGGCGGGACACCACCACAATGTGGCTTACGGTTTCCCTGGTGAGACGGGGCGGCTTTCAGCGACTACACTGTTGCTGTGTTCCCTCCTTGTCGCGGTT
>DAHXJB010000467.1:0-4289 GCA_027372455.1 Chloroflexota bacterium
TTCAGGGCTTTCATCGGCTGTGGGCGGCTGGCTACAGGGATACGCCCGCGGAGCGGACGCGCCACGCCCGCGCCAGCCTTCTTCTGGCCATTGCCATCGTGCCACTGCTGATCACTGCCCACGGCACATACTCCATCTACCCTTTGACGCGGCGGCGAGACGCCCTGCTGCTTCGCTACGCCTATCGACGGGCGAGAGGGGTCCTGTGCGTCAGTCGCTTTACCGAGCGCCGGCTGAGGGAGAAGGTGAGCGGAGCCTCCACGATGGTGGTCCCCGAGGGGGTGGACTTCGACCGATTCCAGGCGCCGGCAGAGCCCTCCCTGGTACCCGAGGGTCGATACATCCTGTCTGTCGGCCCCATCAAGCCCCGTAAGGGATACAGCGTCTCCCTGGAGGCCTTTGCCCTGGCCAGGCAGTCCGCGCCCGACCTCCAGTACTACATCGTGGGAATGATCCACGACGACGACTTCCACCAACAACTGCTGGAATCAGCCCAAAAGGCGGGTGTAGCCGACAGCATTCACTTCCTGGGCCAGGTACCCGACAACCAGCTGATAGCCCTGTACCGTGGATGCTCCGCCTTTGTGCTAACCCCGCTGACCCTGGGCACTCAGTTTGAGGGCTTCGGGCTGATCTACCTGGAGGCCAACGCCTGTGGTAAACCGGTTGTGGGTAGCTACGGTTGTGGGGCTGAGGAGGCCATAGTAGATGGGGAGACGGGATTCCTGGTTCCCCAGGGGCAACCCGAGGCAGCGGCCCGGGCCATCATCCGGCTACTGGAAGACCCCGAGATGGCTGGGCGGATGGGAACCGCGGGCTACGAGCGAGCCCGTCTGATGAGTTGGGACGTTACGGCCGCCAAGCTGATGGAGCATTACGAACATTGGACTTCTCATCCATAAGGCAACGCATCATCGACCGGGGCTGCTTCGATCGGGGCGAGAACGAGCGGATCTTCCGAAAGTTCTTTGCCACGGTCCCACGCTCGTTTCTCAACATTGTGGACAGATACCAGCTGGGAGAGAAGAGGGTTGTGGATGTGGGCTGCGGCTATGGCCACTACCTGATCCACTTCGGTCCAGGATCCATCGGTCTGGACGCCAATGAAACGAGCCGCCGGTTCGCGATCTCCCTTGGCATGGAAGTGCTGGACTGCAACGTGGAGGACACCCTGCCCATCACACCTGGGTCCTTTCAGGCGATATGGTGCGCCAACCTGCTGGAGCATCTGGTGGCTCCCCATCTGCTGCTCAACCGGCTGCACCACGCCCTCACCCCCGACGGGTTGCTTATCGCCAAGGTTCCAGTCATTCCGCCATGGTTCGTTCGACGCGGAGTGCGGGCACTAGGCCGCCCTCTGGGCTACGAGGCCTCAGAGCACATCAATGCCTTCACACCGGATACATTCGCTTTCACCGTCGAGAGGGCCGGGTTTCAGATAGTGGAGATGGTATCCCTTGACCTGGGAAACCCCCTGGTGCAAGCCATCGCCGCACCTCTGACCAGGCGGATGGGCGCCAGTATCACCCTGGTCGCGCGGAAGGATCCGGCCTTCGTCTACCCGGAGAAGCGGCTGGAGTCGTTCGATCCGGCCTGGATGGAAGGAAGCTATCGGCCCATCTCCTCGTAGGCTTTGAGGCAGTTCAGGGCCACCCTGTCCCATGTGAAGTGATCCATCGCGTGCTGCCGGGCCGCCTGCCCCATGCGTGCGACGACCTCAGGATTATCGTGGAAGTAGCGAATCCTCTCTCCCAGCGCCCGCGGGTCGTTGGGAGGCACTATGAACCCGACATCTCCCTCGGGGACCAGCTCCGGCATGCCACCCACCCGGGTGACCAGCACCGGCGCGCCACAGGCCATCGCCTCCAGCAGGACCAGGCCCAGGATCTCTGATTTCTTGTGATGCGTCCCGTAGTAGTCGACGTAGACCGACGGCAGCACGTTCACCATGGCCGAGGAGTACTCCATCGCCAGCTCCTCCTGGTTCAGGGCCGTCTGGAAAGCGATCCGCTTGCCGTAGGCTAGCTGCTGCAACAGGTCGTAGTACTCCGGATGGTATGCCCTTCCGATCAGATGCAGCTCGATGTCCGGGTCGACCCCCTCCACCAGGTAATTGATCCCCTTGAAGGGGATCAGCCTCCCGGCGAAGATAGCCCTGCGCTGTCTCGGCACCTGCCTGGGATAGAACAGCCTGGGGTTGAAGCCGCCGTAGATGATCCTGGTCTTGTGGGCCTGGTGGGAGTACTGCTTGGCCAGGTAGTTGGAGACCAGCAGGAAACCGGTGACGTGCTCGTCGGTCGCCAACCGATGGGCGTAGTTCCGGCCTCCCCCTCCATGGTCGCTGGCGAAGATCGGCTTCCTCAGGGTTCGTGCAGCAAGGACGCAGATATCGGACAGGGCTATCCGGTACTGATGCAGGTGAACGACATCGGCGTCGAGCAACTCAGGCAGGAAGGCCAGGGAAATGGGGTTGACGTTCTTCCCACCGAAGTAGAACCATGCGGGATAGATCTCGATCCTCAGCGTGCCGTCGGTTATGCTCTGCCGCTTCTTGCCGAAGGTGACCAGCTTCGTCGAGACGTGCGTGGACATCGCCCTCGCCAACTCCAGGGCATATCTTTCCCCACCCCCGATCACCGACTCGTCACTGAAATAGAGCGGGCTGACGTGGACTACCTTCACAGCTTGCCCCCCGAGCTGAGCGGCTCTGCCACCACCGACCCGTCCAGCGCCGCCCTCCGCACCATCCAGGGCACAAGAACGGCGTTCGTAATGTCACCCACCATGTAGGCCGCTACCAGGGTGAGGGCTGCCCCCACCGAACCGTACTGGCTGATCATCACGTACCCCCCGCCAACCATGATCATGGCCGGGACTGCCTTCGTGACGATGGCCAGCTTCATGGCGTTCAAGACCTGGTAGACTGGCCCCAACCCCACCCCGAATCCCAGAAGGGCAAAGCGCAACCCCAAAGCGTATATCACCGGCTGCACCGCCCCGTACTCGTGGCGATAGATCAGGAGTATGTAGGGCGACGCCAGGATCATGAAAGCCGTGCTGACCACGGAGATGCTTCCCGCCAGAAGGGAGGCCTTGAGCAGGGTCATCCCCATCTGCCTGGCGCCCCGCTTGGCCAGGGTCTCGGCTAACGTCGCGTAGAGGTTTCGGGCAACAGGAGACAGCGGCACCGACAGGAAGTTCATCAGGTTGAAGCCCACCCTGAAGTAGGCCAGTTCCGGCTTGGTGGAGTAACGGGCTAGGAGCGTAGTCGGCACCAGGGCTATCAGCTTGGCGAAGTTCTTGTCTATGCTGACCAGAGCGCTGAAGGCGAAGTAGCGCCGCAAGGGAACGAACGGCGTCGCTCGCACCAACTGCCCGAGGGTAGGGAAACCCGGCATCCTCGGTAAGGTCGTCCGGTACACCCACAGCGCAGCGGTGGAGGTGAGGAGTGGGGCGAAGGCCGCGCTGTAGACGAGCCCGTGCACTCCACCACCCAGGGCCACCACCCCGGCGTTGAGGATGCTGGTCGTCATCAGTGCCCCGTTCTCCAACAGTGTAAGGCGGGCTATCTGGCGAGAGCTCTGAAGGGCCAGCACCACCATGTTCAGGATGACGGTCAGGGGAGGGATCACGAACAGGACTCGCGCCAGGTTTCCCGCCTCCGGATCTTCGATGAAGAGCGCGCCCACGTAGTTCCCTGCCAGCAGCCCTATGGCACTCTCTATCAGCCCCACAATCAGCCCGACCTTGAGGAAGTAGGCCAGGAGACTAAGCGATTCCTCCTCGTCCCTTCGGGCGTGGGCAGCTGCCAACTTGGTGATCAGCGCCTGGCCCACCGCCAAATTCACGAAGGCGGTCACCAGATCCAGGAGGTTCCTTGCAGCAAGATATCTGCCATAGTTCGCCGCGCCCAGTTCGTTGGCGATGATCACCGATGTGACGAACTGCAGTCCCATGGTGGCGAAGCTGCCCACCTGGAGGGTAAACACTTCCCGTGCGAACCGACGGTGAAGCAACCACCGCAACGGAGATAGGAGCCGATCTGGTAGACCACCACTCCGCGGAGGTGGCTGCGATGGTGGCTTCGATAAGGTCATCCTTTTCCCCCTGGGAAGAGTCCAGCTCGCCCACGGTCGTCCCCCGCGTGCCGGGCTCATGAGCGCTGGGGTATAATAACAAAAATGGACCTACCGCAACGACACGGATCAAAGGTGTAACCGCCGCGACTATGAAAGTTCTCGTCCTCTCCGACAATTACCCTCCAAACACCAAAGGCGGAGCCGACATCG
>DAHXJB010000474.1:0-4260 GCA_027372455.1 Chloroflexota bacterium
GACCAGCAAGGGCCAGCGGGCAATCGACCCCGAAGGGACAGCTTCCCCCATCAGCCCCGAAGGGGCGATCTATGGCAGCCCAGGGCATCGCCCTGGGGACGTAGTGCCACGGATAGAGGAAGCCCTGAAGGGGCGTCCCGATGTCCTGGCGACAGGGTATCCCACGAGGGCTAGGCCGCCCCTTCGGGGCTCGTGGGGGTGCGGGCCGTCCGTGTCCCAGGGCGATGCCCTGGGCTAGTCTGGGCCGCCCCTTCGGGGCTTGGGCGAGTCCCTTCCCGACCACCTCTCCCTATGGTGCAATCTCAGATCATGTATTGTCGCTGCTCAGGGAAACTGTCCGCGCTGATGACTCAACGTCCCCTCAGCCGGATTTGCCGCGAGCAAGGACATCTTAAAGACTTGCCCCATCTCGAATTCGAATGGCAAGGGCTGTTTCCTCCCCCTGTCTGTTGCTATAATCCGCCGCTGGGGGAGTCATCATGATACACATGCTAACTGATGTATCATCCCAGCATCTCAACCGCGATCGTCCTACCATCGGTTTCTTGACGGCATGGCTGCGAGACCCCTACGTGACTGCCGCCTGGTCCGGCGTCATCGAGGCCGCGCGCGAGCGGGATGTCAACGTGGTGCAGGTGGTCGGTGCGCGCCTACGCTCCCCCCTTGAGTTTGAGGCCCCTGCTCAAGTCCTCTTTGACCTTGTGGATCCCAACGGCTTCGCGGGTCTCGTCGTATTCTCCGAAATGCTCTATCACTTCGTCAGCCTCCAGGAGCTAGAGCAATTCCTCGATCGCTTCCGTGCGGTGCCTATGACGGGCATCGGCGTTGTCGCAAGCATTCCCAGCGTCACGCTCGACCTCAAGGAAGGCATGCGTCAGATGCTGTCTCACCTGATCGAGGAGCATGGTTATCGGCGTCTGGCGTACCTTGCCGGACCAGCCGGTGAACCAACCGCCGAGGCATATTATCGCGGCTACTTGGAAGCGCTGGCCGAGTTTGATATCCCTTTCGATCCGAGGCTTGTCACACCGCCCCTCCACAGCTGGGGCGCCGCGATAGGGACCGAAGGCATTCGGACGCTGCTCGACGAGCGCCGGTTGAGGCCAGCTGTTGACCTGGATTGCATTGTCGGCTGTGGTGACCTGGAAGGTCTGGCTGCCATCGAGGCGTTGCGGGTTCGTGGGATACGTGTTCCCCATGACGTCGCGGTGACCGGGTTCAATGACCTTGAACCCGCTCGGTTGGCGACGCCCAGCCTGACAACCATAGACCGAAAGATCCAACGACTTGCGCGGCGAGCCACCGAGATGCTGCTAGATCGACTGGACGGCAACCAGGTTCCATCGCTCGAAATCGTGCCGCCCGGGCTGGTGGTGCGCCGATCCTGCGGGTGTGTCCCCCAGATGGTGATACAAGCCACGGCGCTCCCAAGTGCGACTACTGCCCACGGAACGGATGACCTCAAGCTGGCTGTTCGACGGGAAACCATTCTCACAGAGATCGAGCGGGCCGTTCCAGCCGGCCTTGAGGGTGCTGTGTCCGGACTGGCTCCGAATTGGCCCAGCCAGCTGTTGGACGCCTTCGTGGCCGAGCTTGAGTCCGAGCAGCATGGATTGTTCTTCACCACTCTTGAGGAGATACTGCGGCATGTCTTGACGGCTGACCGCAACATCATTCTCTGGCAGGCAGTGCTCTCTACCATGCGTAGGGTCATGCGCCCCCACCTGGCAGATGTCGGAGTGTTGAACCGTGCTGAAGACCTGTGGCAGCAAGGCAGGGTGTTGATCAGCGATTTTGCGGAACGTGCCCAGGGTCGCTGGAGACTTGATGCCGCGCAAGAGGTCCAAACGCTCAGCCACATCACTCGATCGCTCATCACTGCACTCGACATAAACGGATTGATGGATGTGCTGGCGCGGGAACTACCACTGCTCGGCATCCCAGGCGGGTTCCTCTCCCTGTATGAAGAGCCGAGCAAGCCGGATGGCATGGCGAGATTGCTGCTCGCGTTTTCCGAGCAGGGGCGTGCCTCTCTGGAGCCTGAAGGGCGGCGATTTCCAGCTAGGCAACTGATCCCGGGAGGGTTCGTTTCCAGTGCCCAGCGTTACGATTTTGTGGTGCTGCCCTTATTCTTCCATGACGAGCAGCTGGGGATCGTGGTGCTGGAAAGGGGGCCGCGAGATGGGGCCGTGTACGAGGCGTTGCAAATACAGATAAGCAGCGCCGTGAAGGGCACTCTGCTTTCCAAACGCAACATCGAGCTGTATGAGGAGGCTCTCGCCGGGCGCCAGGCTGCGGAGGAGGCCGACCGTCTAAAGAGCCGATTTCTTTCCATGGTGAGTCATGAGCTGCGGACTCCCCTGAGCCTTATAGTCGGCACCATCGAGATGCTGCTGCACGAGGAGCCGACGGCTCTAACGGCGTTCACGGACTCCTACCGGCGCGACTTAACCAGCATCCGCACCAGCGCGCAACATCTGGCTCGTCTCATCGGCGACGTGCTGGACCTGGCCAGCAGCCAGGCTGGCCAGCTGCGTGTGAAGTGCGAGCCGCTTGATCTTGCCGAACTGCTGGCAAAGGTTGCGGTACTCGGCGAGCCGATGGCACGCGAGCGGGGGTTGACCTGGCAGACCGACATTCCGGCAACTCTCCCGAGAGTGTCGGGCGACCGGACGCGACTTCAGCAGGTGATCCTGAATCTGGTCGGCAACGCGGTCAAGTTCACCGAACAGGGCACAGTGACGCTATGGGCCGAGGCCGGAAGGAATGATGTGATGCTCGCAGTCAGCGACACCGGAATGGGCATCTCCCTGGCCGAACAGGAAACGATTTTCGACGAATTCCGCCAATCGGAGCGCTCTACCCGTCGAGGCTACGGCGGCATGGGGCTCGGCCTTGCCATCAGCCGTCGCCTGGTGGAGTTGCACGGCGGACAGATCGGAGTGCTTTCGTCCGGCGCCGACGGCGCAGGGTCCACCTTCTACTTCACCTTGCCCATTGTGGCGGCAAGCCTCGAGGAAACTCAGACGCCGGGTGACCGCGGCCACTCGGTGCTGCTCCTCACCGAAAAGGCTGTCGCAGGCGAGCGTCTGCGGGCGCATCTTGTCGACCGTGGCTTTGATGTGGAGCTCCTGACGCTTGAAGACCGGCCGAATTGGCTGGGACAGGTTGTTGTTTCCCCGCCTGGTGCGGTGGTGCTGGACTTCGAGCCAGCAGCCGAACGCGGGTGGGAGATAATGCAGTTGCTGCGACAGAACCAGCGCACTCAAGACATCCCGATAATCTTCTACTCGCTGGAAGTGGACGAGGCACGCGGCACTGCGCTGGAGCTTGACTACCTGGTCAAGCCGACGAACATGACGGAGTTGGCACGGGCTCTGGCACGGCAGGGATTGTACCCCGAACAGCGAGCGGGCGACTGGACCATTCTCGTCGTGGATGACGAGCCCGGCATTCTCGACCTGCACAGCCGGATGCTCCAGGGGCTGACGCCCCAGTATCGCATTCTCAAAGCCCGCGACGGGCGTAAGGCACTGGAGATGATGGCTCGCCGGCGTCCAGATCTTGTCCTGCTCGACCTGATGATGCCGGTGATGGACGGATTCGCGGTGCTGGAGGCGATGCGCGAGAACGCATTGACCAGAGATGTGCCGGTCATCGTCCTGACCGCTCAGCTCCTTACCGAGCCAGATATGGCTCGACTCCAATCAGGAGTGGCTGCTGTGCTGAGCAAGGGACTGTTTAGCTCCGATGAGGTGCTTGCACAGGTCGAGTCCGCACTGGGTCGCGGCAAGCGATTACGCGGCGAGATGCGGCAGATGATGCGGAAGGTCATGGCTCACATCCATCAGCACTATGCCGAGCCGATCACGCGTGAAAGCCTGGCGCGTGCGGTGGGGCTCAGCGAACGCTACCTGACCCTGTGCTTCCGTGCCGAGACCGGCCTTACGCCGGTCACCTATCTCAATCGATACAGGATCAAGCAATCACGCACCCTCCTGGAACGAGGTGACCTGAGTATCACGGAGGTCGCACTGGCGGTTGGCTTCTCCGATAGCAACTACTTTGCCCACGTCTTTCGAGATCAAGTGGGTGTCTCCCCTCGCGCTTACCAAAGAGGTGAGCGAGTCCAGCCTGTCGGGTAGACTCCCCTGGGTCGCCTCGACCGCTCCACACGGGCCACACCGAGATATGGGCTGTTGTTCTTTCTTCGTCCAATCGCGTGGATTCGTCGTCCAATTATGCGAGACCAATCAGCCA
>DAHXJB010000507.1:0-10566 GCA_027372455.1 Chloroflexota bacterium
CTCAGGATGACACTGGTCAGAACCATTGTGTCGCCGCACTAGTTCGTGTCACGAGGCGGGCGTCCACTCGACAACTAAAAGGCCCTGGCTCCGCTCCTGCGCTCCTTGACCTGTGGCGGGGCAGCGAGTAAGATTCGACCAGGTGGAAACTCTTCTGGTGCAACGGGGCACGGAGATAGATGCTGCGCGGAGTCCTCAGGCGAATCGGCGAGATCCTCGTGCGCCACGCGCTCGCGACGACGGCAAACTGGCTGGAGGACAAGACCGAGCAGGTGGTCGGCACCTGGATCGGCCGCATCCGCGAGTCGATGCCCAGCTATGCGCCCCTGATGCGGGAGATGCAGGAGTGGGGGGTGCGGAGCCTGGGTCTGCTCGTGCAACTGCTGCGGACCAGGCAACCCGACGACAGGGAGAAGATCACCTCTGAGTTGCTGCGCGAGGGACGACAGATAGCGTCCTTGCATCTGGAGCGCGGCATCCCGTTGTACGAGATCCTTCGGTCCGCCTCACTTTTCCGGCTATCGGTACTCAACGCTGTGGAGCGGATGCTGCGTAGCCGGCTCTGGATAGCATTTCCGCAGGACATTCTTAAGGCCGAGGATCTGATCAACGTCGCCCTCGACAACCAGATGCTGGTCACCTCAGAGTCCTATTTAGAGGAGCGAGACCGGATCCTCGAGCAGAGCCAATCGGAACTCGAGGCTACCAACAGGCAGCTAACGGTGCTCGTGCAGGAGATGCACCACCGAATCAAGAACAATCTGCAGACGATAGCCGACCTGTTGACCCTGGAGATACACAGCGGCCGCAAGATACCGACAGAAATGGCCCTGCGGGAGAGCATCTCCAGGGTCAGAAGCATAGCGGCCGTCCACGAGCTTCTGTCTGCCGAGAACATCAGGGTCGCCGACATCAAGGAGCTGGCCGAGATGATAACCGAGAACTGTGCCAACAGCATGGCCGGCAGCCACGGACGAGTCAAGTGCGTCGTGCAGGGGGAGACCGTCCTGCTTCCCTCAAAACAGGCCACGGCGTTGGCCTTGGTCATGACCGAACTGGTGAACAACGCTCTGGAGCACGCATTCGACGGCGAGGGCGGTACGCTGCTCCTTTCTTTGGATCAGGAGGAGGACGAGGTTCGGGTGTCCGTGCGGGACAGTGGCAAAGGACTTCCGCCGGAATTCGATGTCGAGAAGAACTCGAACCTGGGTCTGCAGATCGTACGCACTCTGGTGACCAAGGACCTCAACGGCACTCTGGAACTGCGCTCCAATGGGGGAACGACCGCAACTGTGAGGTTTTCCAAATGATTGAGCCGTTTAGGGTCGTGATAGCCGACGACGAGAGCATCCGGTTGATGAGCCTGAAGACCCAACTCGAGTCGATGGGTCTTCAGGTGGTAGGAGAGGCCGTTAACGGGAAGCAGGCAGTAGATCTGGTATCCCGGCTCAAGCCAGACCTGGCGATTCTCGATATCAAGATGCCGGAAATGGATGGCCTGGAGGCGGCCAAGGCGATCGCTGCCGAATATCCGATCCCGGTGATAGTTCTCACCGCATACAGCGAGCGCTCGCTGGCCGAGAGGGCCATCGAGGCGGGGGTCTTTGCCTACCTCATGAAGCCGGTATCAGAGGAGGACCTCTTGCCCACCCTTCTACTGGCGAAGTCCCGCTTCCAGGAGTTTAGAGACCTTCGAAAAGGGATCAGCGATCTGAAGGAGGCGCTGGAAACTCGCAAGCTGATTGAGCGAGCCAAGGGTATCCTGATGGAACGTCGTAACCTCAGCGAGGCCGAGGCCTTCCGTCGCATGCAGGCGCAGAGCCAGAACGAGAACAAGAAGCTCGCCGAGATCGCCCAGGCCATAATCATGGCGGATCGAATGCTGTAGGGAATCACCTACTAGAAAGGCAAACCCACTTGAGCCAGCGAAAGAAGCAAGGGTACTCAGGCAGCCTTTCTTCCGGCACCAGAGCCGGGCAGGCACGTTCCCCGGAGCGCAGCCGCGCACCGATCACCCGACCGGGAGCCAGGGACGACAACCGTCGGCGTATCGCCATCGGCATAGGCGTGGTAGGCTTGATTATCGTCGCGTGGGTCCTCGGAGTGAGCTTCGGCTCCGGCGGCAGTGGCGCTGCCACGAGCGCCACCACAGCGACCAGCCAACCGCAACAGAACGCAGATGCGAAGGCCCTGCAGGCTACCATCGCCAGTCTCCAGGACCGGCTGAAGCAGAACCCCCTGGACGTCAACGCGATGATCGACCTCGGCAACAGCTACTACGACGCAGGTCAGTACTCGGACGCGATTCCCTGGTACGAGAAGGCGCTCCAGGAGAACCCCACCAACACCGACGTGGGGACAGATCTTGGCACCGCATACTTCTACTCGGGGAATCTGGACAAGGCCAAGGCACAGTGGTTCAAGGTGCTGCAGCAGGACCCGAACAAGGTGCAGACCCACTACAATTTGGCGATACTCTACTCGCATGAGACACCGCCCGACATGGACAACGCCGTCAAAGAGTGGCAGACGGTGATCAAGCTGGCTCCCAACTCAGACCAGGCTAAGTCGGCTGAGCAGCGGCTGCAACAGTTGGGAAGATAATCGAACTCGGTGGCCGGATGCTTCGCGATGTCGCGATGCCGGCGTGGTTGCGTTCTTCCAGACTATGTGATAGAATGCGCGAAAAGGTTCGTTGAGGTCGCTGTGGGCCTCTCGAGGTGATGAACGCCTCTCCCGCGAATCGGCGGATGGTCGATTCCAGGAGGGGCATTCTTGTTGCCGTCGGCTTTGTTGCCGAGCCAATGGGGGTGGTAGCCAGCGTCGGATCGGGAAACCGCCATTCCGGCCGGTTTCCTGCCCATCAATTATGGAGTCTCCTCTTGGAACCGTTGGCGCGTCGCCGTGCGCCGACAGTAGCCATCCAGAGCAATGGGAGGAATGATGGATGGAGATGCAACAAAGGATCCTCGTGGTGGACGATGACCCAGACATAGTGGAAGCCATTCGGCTGGTTCTGGAAGCCAACTCTTACCGAGTACTTACCAGCCGCGGCGCTGAGGAGGGACTTGCATGTGCCCGAGATGAAAAGCCCGACCTTATACTGCTGGACATCATGATGCCCGAGGGCACCGAGGGGTTTCAATTCGTCTGGGAGCTCCGCGCCGACAAGAACCCGGCCGTCAAGGCCACTCCCATCATCGTCTTGACCGCAATCCACGGCACCACGGAACTCCGTTTCTACCCCGATCAGGGCGATGGCACCTACAAGGAGGGTGAGTACCTCCCGGTTCAGGGGTTCATCGACAAACCGGTAGAGCCAAGGACGTTGCTTGCCCAGGTCAGCAAGGTCTTGCACGGAACACACGGCTAGGCGTACCGTTCCACAAGATCGATGCTGTTGGGTAGGGTCTTTGGTCGACGTGTCGTGAGACCCGTTCCCGTTGCTACGAGCTTCGGCTCGCAGTTTCGATTCGGATAGTAGCTGCTACGTCCTGCAGTCACGTTGGCTCGTAAAGGGTCAACCGCTCGGGAGAGTTGCGGAGGCTGCGTTGGCAGGGTCGAATCCGGTAGAAGCAGAGCTGAACCAGCGTATCCACTGGCTGATCCACCTGAGATGGGTAGCTGCCTCGGCAGTACTCTACGGGACTTTCGCGGCAACCCGCCTGGTTGGCGCGAGCTTTGATCCCCTGCCACTTTACCTGATCGGGATAGCAATCGCGGGGTATAACTCTCTCTTCTGGATCGCCCTCAAGCTGACGGAGACCAATACCGACATCAGGCCAGGCCGCGTGAGGGCCATGGCGAACGGCCAGATCCTCACCGACCTGCTGTTCCTCACCCTCTTGATCCATTTCTCGGGAGGAGTGGAGAACCCGCTAAGTTTCTATTTCGTCTTTCACACTGTGATCGCGAGCATACTGCTGTCGCGGCGCGATACCTTCGTTCAGGCTTCAGTGGCTACCTGCCTCTTCTCTGGCCTGGTACTGGGAGAGTACACCGGCATTCTCCCCCACGTGGCCGTGTTCAACCTGAATGAGCAGCGGCCGGCGGCCAACGGGCTCTTCGTCCTGGCCACCCTGTTCGGTTTCGCCAGCACCCTCTACCTGGTCGCATACATAGCCACCTCCATCACCAGCCGGTTGCGCCATAGAGATCGACAGATCATGGCGCTCAACAGGGAACTGGAGTCGAGGGCCAGGGAAGTGGAGGAGGCCTACAAGAAGCTGACCGAGCTGGAACAGATGAAGAGCCAGTACCTACGCAAGGTATCTCACGAGGTAAGGGCCCCCATGGCCGCGATTCAGACTTCGCTCCAGGTGGTACTGGAGGGTCTGACCGGGGACGTTCCACCGAAGCAGAAGGAGATGATAGCAAGAGCCGAGAAACGGACCCGAGGGCTGCTCACGCTAGTGAGCGACCTCCTGGCCCTATCAAGAGCCCGCGAAGCCAGACAGTTCACCGAGAGACGGTGGACCGACGTGTCCAGGGTGTTCGACAAGGTGGTGGATCTTCAGACTCCTCGTGCGACAGTAAGGGGCATCACTCTTCGGACTCGAATCGCCGATGAACTGCCGCTCCTGTTCGCAGAGCCCGAGGCTCTGGAGGAGCTGCTCACCAACCTGCTGTCCAATGCCATCAACTACACTACCGTAGGGGGCACGGTCGACTTCCAGGTCGACATGCTGGGTGACAACATCAGCATTCGGGTAGCCGACACCGGCATAGGCATCCCCCAGACCGACATCCCAAAGATCTTCAATGAGTTCTACAGGGCAGATAACGCCCGACGATTCAGCGAGGAAGGGACCGGTCTGGGCCTGGCTATCGTCCGCAGCATTGTGGAGATGCAAGGAGGGCATATCGATGTGGAGAGCACGGTTGGTGCCGGCACCACGTTCACGGTACTTCTCCCAGCCCGCGCCAGGCAGGATGAAAAGGGAGAATCCGCGATTGACGACCAGGTAACGGACGCGAGCGGAAGCTCACACCCGGCTAAGGATACTATTGTCTAGCACTCCAACAAGGAGGTAATCAGATGGTGACTGACAGAGCAGTCCGGGGCCAACAGGGCGTGGCTCTGGGAGCGGGCATGAGCTCACTGCCAGAGCTACTTACGATCTTGCACCAGTACGGTGAACTATATGGACCGGTCAGCAAGGGCAAGGGGACGGTATTTGCGCCTGTTTCGTCTGCTTCCGACCTCTCCTTGGACTACGACACCACGGTTCTGTCCCCAAAGAAATACCTGCTCCAACCGATGGAGGTGCTCTTTTCGGTCCGCAAGCAGGAAGGCTGGAAGGTCGAGCCGGACACCTCAGCCAAGCCTCAAGTACTCTTCGGGGTGCACTCCTGTGACCTCGCGGCCATCCAACTGCTGGACAGGGTCTACCTGCAGGAAAACCGGCAGGACAGCTACTACCGGGCGCGCCGTGAAGCCACGATGGTGGTAGCCCTCACCTGCACGTCTCCGCCGTACGGCAACTGCTTCTGCGGCTCCATGGATACCGGCCCATCCCCGCGATCCGGATTCGATCTGTTGCTCACACAGCTTGGCCCCGACCTGCTGCTGGAAGCGGGGAGTGACAAGGGGACTACAATCATCGAGCAGCTTGGATGGTCAGCCGCTGGCGCGGATCACCTGGCCCGGATAGAACAGCTGGTCCAAGAGGCAATCGCCGCGATGCCAAAGGCGATCGGTAGGGCAGGGTTGCCCCAGCTGATGAATGCCAATTTCGATCATCCTATTTGGTCACAGCTGAAGGATAGCTGTCTCGCCTGCGGCAACTGCGCCCTGTCCTGCCCTAGCTGCTACTGCTACAACATCGTGGACCAGGTGGGTCTCGACACTGTCTCGGTGCAGCGGACCCGCACGTGGGACGCCTGCCTGCTTCTGGAGTTCGCGGAGGTTCACGGCGGCAACTTCCGCAAAGATAGGGACGCCAGGTTGAAGCAGTTCGCCTATCACAAACTTAGCTACTGGGTAGATCAATATGGCACGTTCGGCTGCGTGGGCTGCGGGCGCTGCATCAACGCCTGCCCGGCCGGGATAGACATCACGCAGGTGGTCAGGGAGATAGGGGGTATGACCCGATGAGAGAGAATCCACTCCTACCGGAGTCAGCGGTAGTACTGAAAACGAAACAACAAACCTACGACACAGTCACCTTCACCATGGCCTTCGTAGGCGGGCGGCAGTCGCAATACAGCTTCAGCCCCGGACAGTTCAACATGGTGAGCATCTTCGGAGTCGGCGAGGCCCCGATTTCCATCAGCTCAGAGCCCGCGCGTCAGGACTCCTTCGATCATACGGTGCGGATTGTGGGCAATCTGACCCGGAACCTACGACAGATAGAGGCAGGCGACGTCGTCGGGGTGCGTGGCCCGTACGGCAGCGGCTGGCCGCTGGACAAGGCTATTGGCAAGGATGTCTTGGTGGTAACCGGCGGCATTGGTCTGGCGCCCCTGCGCCCCGTGATCACCCACATCCTGGCGAACCGCTCACAGTTTGGGAGCCTGGAAATCCTGTATGGAGCGCGCACTCCACAAGATCTTCTATACACCGACGAGTTTGAGAGCTGGCGGTCCTCCGCCGATTGCATGGTTTCTGTGACCGTGGACACGGTGCCAGAGGGCCAGCAGTGGGATGGACAGGTAGGTGTGGTTACCACCCTGTACAAGCAGATGAAGACAAGGCCCAAGGATGCAGTGGTGATGATGTGCGGCCCGCAGATAATGATGAAATTCGGCATAGTCGGTCTGGAGAAGGGCGGCTTCTCTCCAGACGACATCTTCGTCTCGCTTGAACGTCGAATGAAGTGCGGAGTTGGGATGTGCGGACACTGCCAAACCGGTCCGGCCCACGTATGTAAGGACGGCCCGGTCTTCCAGTATTCCCAGCTTCGGCGGATGCCCATGCCAGCTCTGTAGCTCTGAGAGGAGAGATCATCCATGAGCAAGCCCAAGGTCGGCATATTCAAGTTTGCCTCGTGCTCTGGCTGCCAGTTGGTCTTCCTCGACTGCGAGGACGAACTTCTGGACCTGGTTGGAGCACTGGACATCGCCTACTTCCCTGAGGCGAAACGTGACAACGCCCCAGGCCCTTATGACATCGCCTTCGTCGAGGGGGCGATCACTACCCCTGAAGAGGTCCAACGCATCCTGGAGATTCGCCGGCAAAGCGGTTTACTCGTCGCCATCGGCGCCTGCGCGGTGACCGGCGGGCTGCCATCCCTCAAGAACTGGAAGCGACTCCCCTGGGTCAAGAGCGAGGTATACCCGAACCCCGAGTGGATCGATTCCCTGGAGACGGCCTTCGGCATCGACGCATACGTCCAAGTCGACGGCTACCTCAAGGGATGCCCCATCAGCAAGTCGGAACTGCTGGAGTTCGCAGTGAGCGCCCTGCTGGGAAAGGCGCCGAACCTGCGTGCCCACTCCGTCTGCGTGGAATGCAAGCTGAAGGAAAACGTCTGCCTGCTATCCTACGAGGGAGCACCATGTATGGGCCCGGTGACCAATGCCGGTTGTGGTGCCCTGTGCCCTACCAACGGCAGAGGCTGCTATGGGTGTTACGGTCCCAACAGTGACGCCAACGTCACATCCATGGGGAGAATCTTCGAAAGGTTGGGGGCCTCCCGGGCCGACATCGTTCGCAAGTTGCGGTACTTCGCCGGCACTCAGGAGCCGTTCAAGAATGGAGCAGAGTTCTATGACTAGCCTTGAGATCAAGGTCGATTACATTGCTCGGGTCGAGGGGGAAGGCGGCATCGACGTCCGAGTTGTCGACGGAAGGGTGGAGGATATCAAGGTCAACATATTCGAGCCTCCCAGGTTCTTTCAGGCCTTCCTGATCGGCCGGAAGTTCGAGGAGGTGCCGGACATCACGGCCAGGATCTGTGGCATCTGCCCGGTGTCTCACATGATGGCCTCCATCCAAGCGATCGAGGACGCCTTCGGTGTGGTGCCCAGCCAGCAAACACGGGATCTGCGCACATTGCTGACCCTCAGCCAGTTCATCCAGAGCCACACGCTGCACATCTATATGCTCCAGCTTCCAGACTACCTCGGGCACGAAAGCGTTATCTCCATGGTTGGCGACTATGGACCAGCGGTGAAGCGAGCGCTCAGGATGAAGAAGACCGCCAACGACTTCACCGCGCTGCTCGGCGGCCGCGAGATCCATCCAGTCACGCCGGTGGTAGGTGGGTTCACCAGGATCCCCACGAGAGAGGAGTTGCTTCGGATTAGGTCCAGTCTTCTCTCGATCAAGGAGGATGCACTCGAGACGGTCAAATTGGTCGGCACCCTGGAGATACCCCATTTCACCCCGGACACCGAGCAGGTCGCGCTCTACGACCCTGAGATATACCCGGTAAACGGTCGACGGTTGGGATCTACCAAGGGGCTTGACATCGACATAGGGGACTATCGCGTCCACATCAAGGAGCAGCAGGTACCGCATTCCAACACGTTGCACTCTCGCATCGAGGGCAGAGGCTCCTTCCTGGTCGGTCCTCTGGCAAGGATCAATATCAACCATGAGAGATTGTCCCCCGATGCGCAGGAGGCCTTGCACGTTGTGGGGCTAAGCCTACCCAGCACAAATCCCTTCGCTGGTATGATGGCGCGCGCGGTCGAGACCGTCCACGCCATCGACGAGTCGGTGCGAATCATCGACCGACTGGAGCCCGAACCGGAGGCAATCGTGCCGATCGAGCCGAGGGCAGCCACAGGCTACGGGGTCTCCGAAGCGCCCAGGGGAACCCTTTACCATTCGTACCGCTTCGACTCGGAGGGGATAGTCACGAAGGCAGACATCGTTCCCCCCACCGCTCACAATCTGTCCAACATGGAGAAGGACCTCTGGGCCTTTGTCCCGTCGGTACTGGGACTCACTCAGGAGGAAGCAACTCTCAGGTGTGAGATGGTCGTTCGGAATTACGACCCCTGCATCTCCTGCTCATGCCATTGAGACCGGCAGGGTGCCAGGAGGATGGCCAGGCGCAGGCCTACGGAAGCCAGTTGGGGCAGCATACTCAGCGATGCTCGAGCTGCTATACTGTCCGGTGTCAGGCAGCTTGCCCTAGCGATCCAACCTTCTCGACGACTCACCAGGTGCTGCCATGAAGATGGGGCTCCGTACAACGGTCCGGTTCTGGCTCTTTCTTCTGCTGGCGGTCTTTGTCCTGCTGGGAGTAACAGCCGGCTGTCGTGGGTCGACGCCGGCTCCGGCTTCCGGCCCGGAGATGCTCATCGCTGTGCTAAACGTTGGACAGGCCGACAGCATCTTTGTGAGGTCGGCCACCGGCCGCACCATGCTGATAGACGCCGCGAAGGAAGAGTCCGACGTCCAGCAGGTGGTGCTTCCCTTCCTCAAGTCCCACGGGGTCTCATCCCTGGACTATCTGGTGCTCACTCACCCGGACCAGGATCACGTGGGAGGGATGCCGGCCGTTCTTAATAATGGGCCACCCGCGGCCACCTTTCTCGATTCCGTGCAACCCGGCATCACCAATCAGAGCTATCTCCGCACCTTACAACTGGTGAAGGCGAAGGGTGTGAGGGCGGTAAAGGCACGACGTGGAAAGGCCGCTGTGGATCTTGGGGCCGGCACCGAGGTACAGCTATTGGAGCCGGAGGAGCCCTTGATCACTGGAGGCGGATCCAACAACAACAACTCCATCGTGTTGCGCGTGACCTACGGCTCGGTCTCCGCCCTTCTGACGGGTGATCTCGAAACGGAAGGTGAACATAGGCTTCTCGCTCACCACGATGACTTGCGCAGCCAGATCCTTAAGGTTGGCCATCATGGCAGTCAGGGGGCCACCTCGACCCAGTTCCTGGAGGCCGTCAAACCAGAGGTAGCCCTGATCTCCGCGGGCCACGGCAACCCCTACGGCCATCCTCAGCCGCAGCTTCTTCAACGGCTACAGCGACAGCACGTGAAGAGCTATCGCACCGACCTGGACGGCACCATCCAATTGCTGATCGACGGCACCGGCTTCAAGGTGATCACGGACAAGCAGGGAGGTTGAGCCTTCTATGAGCGAGAATTCGCACCTCTGGGCAGCCGTAGACCGAATCGTGCGCGATCAGTTCGGAAAAGAGCAAGCTGTGCTGGTCTTCGATAACGGCCAGCAGTTGGTCCTGCCTCTCGACGCGCTGCCCAGCGGGGTCCAACCCCAGCAGTTGGTCGCCGTCCAATTCCGGATCGATCTCACGGAGAGCGCGCGCAGGGCAGGCGAGGTGGAGAACATCCAACGACAGCTCTTCGAGCAGTAGTTGGAGAAGCCGCGACAGCATGTAATACAATGGTCTTTGGGGCGGGGCCCGTGGGCCCGAATTCTCCATCGCCGGGCCGCTAGCGCGATGGACAGCCACCAGCCGGAGGTGTAGCTGCGATGAGTCAGGACACGCGCATCGAGCGGGACTCCATGGGGGAGATGTCGGTACCAGCCGACGCCTACTACGGGGCCTCCACCGCCAGGGCCCGCGAGAACTTCCCTATCAGCGGGCTCAGGTTCCCGAGACGTTTCATCTGGGCTCTGGGGCTGATCAAGATGG
>DAHXJB010000553.1:0-2997 GCA_027372455.1 Chloroflexota bacterium
AGCGTGCCGGCTACCACCGCGATCGCCGGAACTAGCTGAGTACAGTTCCTACCGCTTTCAATGGAGGATTGCGCCATGACACAGTGGGAATATGCGGTGATCATAGAGGATGGAGGTGTCCCCGAGGGCAGTGAGAGATACCGGCTCGTCGTGGGGAGCGCCCCCAAGCGCGTCGACGACTCACCCGGGAAAACCGTCCTGGAGCGGGCGGTAGCCGCCGGGAAAGAGGGATGGGAGCTGGTGGCCGTACAGGGCGCCACATGGTACTTCAAGAGGCCGGTCGAGGACTGACGCCGTTCAGGCTCCAGGTCCGTGCTGGATCATCGACGAGCGCCGGTAGGCCCGGAGTTCGCGGAGCGCTGCTGTCGAGAGGCACTGGCGGGTTGGGGAGGTAGCTGCATGGCCTACTCGGTGTTCTGTGGTAAATGTGGGGCTCCGTCGGTGGATGGAGATGATGTCTTTTGCCGAAAGTGCGGGGCGAGGTTGGGAAGTGCGGTCAGGCCGGACTCGAGCCAGGGGCCGGCGTGGGACCGAATGCCGGTGACCACCCGGGCCAACTCCAGATCAAATTGGGGCCGAGTGATTCTTGCCCTGATCCTGATCGTGTTCCTTGCGTGGGTGGCAGAGCTGGGCCTCGGCGGCAAAGCGGCCTCAGGGCCGGTCCCTAGACCCATACCCGACTACAAGTCTGATACCGTCACCGTCCCAGCGGGTAAACTCTATACCTTCAGCTTCCCAAACATCAAGGCCGGCAACATCCTGGAAGGCTACTTCATCACTACTGGTGGGAATAACGACGTGGGATTTCGGATTCAGTCCCCATCGGGCGGGTATCTGCTGGACCTGTCCCGAGTTACCGGCCGGTACGATTTCCACATCGTTGCCACCCGGGACGGACCCTATGTGCTCATCTTCGATAACGGTTTTTCTGTGGTCACGAGCAAGATAGTGAACCTCATCTACCGTGCCTATTAGGTCGGTCATGACCACGTACGAGCGCAGATCTGCGCGCAAGGCATGATGTGTGCTAGACTCGAACTCTGGGCAGACAATCGCACAGAGCTGCTCTCGCAGGAGGGAGGTGTCGCTGATGAGCGTCTATCAGGCCCCTGTCACCTACCAGTTCGATGGCATCTACCTCCCCTCCGAGGTCTCGAGCTACTTGCTGGTCTCCGTGCCATCGGAGCTACGTCCTCCCACTGGCCGCCGTATCCTCAGCTGGATCCGAAATGGACTGATGGCTCCCGAGCGAAGATCCACACCGGGGCGAGACCTGCTCATGAACTTCGAGGATTTGGTGACCTGCCAGGCCATCACTCTGCTACTGCAGGCGGGATTCAGCATCCGCGCGATCCGCAGGGCCGAAGCTCTCTTTGCCGAGATCTTCAAGACGCCCAAGCCCTTTGCCTATCACGAGGTGTGGTACTCCCTCCCGGACATCTTTGGCCGCGCCGATGGGCAACTCATTTCGGGTACCAAGGGTGGCCAGTACGCCCTCGGCTTCGTCGGCAAATGGGCCACACCGCTTCGCGCACGGCTGGCGTTCTCGAAGAGCACGGGCATAGCGGAATGCTGGCGGCCTCGACTTGGAATCGCCCTGAAGCCGGATATCCAGTTCGGCCAACCTTGCGTGGATGGGACCAGGATCCCAACCGGTTCCATATGGAGCTACGTCAAGGGAGGCGATACCATCCCCTATGTAGCCGACTCCTTCGGGCTGGAGGTCGCTGATGTCAAGCGGGCCTTCTACTGGGAGGAGCGGCGTCGGACCGGACTACAAGCCACAGTTAAAGTACCTGCTTGATAACTGCCTGAACCCCCGCTTGGCCGATGCTTTGAGACTGGCAGGCTGGGACATCCAGAACATTAGCCAGGCCTTCGACTGCAAACCCACCGACAGCATTCCCGATGAGACCATCATCCCATGGTGCGCTCGGAACGGCTGGGTGTGGATCACGGCAGACGAGAGCGCGCGCCGGGAGCACGAGGTCGCGCTGAAACAACACCAGGTAAGCGTCCTGTGGGTGGTCAAGCCAGCCAAGACGGGTATGTCTACGGCCTACCAGCACGCCCACCTGGCTGCTGCACTCCTGAAACTGGACGACAAGCTGTCTCAGAAGCCTAAGGAGGCCATCCACTGCAGGTTAGGCCCGACCCTCCACGCCCAGCCACAAGAGTTGTGGTCAACAAAGAAACGCAGCAGGTGACAGCCGGACGGGCCGAGTGGGGGACATGCCGTCGGCAAGACGAAGACGGCGGCAGAACTCCAGTGCCTGAAGCCTGTGGTGAGGATGCAACCCATTGGCGCGCACTAGGAAGTCCAAAATAAGAGTCCTCAAAGATCCGGATCTCCAATCCGGAGACGCCGTCTGGGTCTACATGAGGCACAGCCCCGGCGAGGACCAAACCATCTTCAGCCAGCGGAAGGACGTCGAGAGGTACGTCGCCGACAACCAGCTGGTGGTGGCGGAGTGGTTCGTCGACGAGGCCAAGACCGCGGCCGAGGTTGCCGGCCGGGCCGACTTCGAGCGGATGCTGGCCGCCTCCCGACAGCAGCCTCCCCCGGTCAAGGCGATCATCGTCTGGGACCTCTCGCGTTTTTCGAGAGATCACCTCGAGGCCCAGTTCTATACCGCGGACCTTCGGCTGAGGGGCTACCAGATCATCTCCATCCTCGACGACATCCCGTCGGGAGAGATGGGAATGGTCTTCGAGGCCCTCATCATGTGGAAGAACGCCAAGTTCCTCCGGGACCTGCAGGCCGCGACGATCCGGGGTATCGACGCCCTGGTCTCCGATCGGCAGGTCATCGACGGCAAGGAGCGCGTGGGCTTCTCCGGCGGCGGCTTTCCACCCAGGGGCTACGTGGCCCGTACGGTCCAGGTCGGCACCAAGCCGAGCGGCAAGCCCCTCACCAGGACGATCTGGGAGCTGACCCCAGACGAGGATCTCCGCGGGCGGGTCGCCCGCGCCTGGCAAATAGCGATCGACGCCGCG
>DAHXJB010000562.1:0-5527 GCA_027372455.1 Chloroflexota bacterium
CGCGTGATTCGCAACTTCTACGACGTGTTGAGCACGGGGGGATATCTCTTTCTGGGGTATTCAGAGACCCTCTGGCAGATCTCCGACGACTTCTCATTGAGAGAAATGGATGGGGCCTTCGTGTACCAGCGACCGCCCAGCCCCTCCGAGATGGCTGCGGAAAGGTCAGTGGGGGCTGGAGCGATCCCAGTCGCGGTACCTCTCCGGAGGCGAGTGATCTCTGCTGTGGATCGTGGTAGAGGGGTAGGCAGGCGCCTGCCTGCTCGACGAGTCCCCACACTGGAAGAGGCAACGGCCTTCTATGAGAGCAGGCGGTTCGAGGAGGCTCTGCTCGCCGTGGAGGGCATCTTGGCAGCGGACCCGGGGGACGCCAAGGCACAGCTGCTGGCCGCAAAGCTGAGGGCCGACCGTGAGGAGGTGGGTCCAGCCATTCGCCACTGTCGAAGGGTACTCGAGATAGACCCTCTCTCGGAAGAGGGCTACTACCTGATGGGAATCCTGCTGATGCGGGCGCCGGACGGCGGCGATGCCGGTGAGTATCTGGCAAGGGTGATATACCTGAACCCGGCAGGTCGCAGGTCTGCGCTGGCCCATTTTCACCTGGCAGGACTTCATGCAGATGTCGGGGAGCCGGCCGCGGCCGTCAGGGAATACAGGAGCGCCCTGAGGCTATTGGAAAGATTTGCGAAGGATGATCTGGTAGAGGAGTTCTCGGCCGATTTCCTGGCAAGGGTGTGCCGCAGACGGCTAGAGGAACTGGGGGGAGTGTAGAGTTGGAGGCTCCTATGGCGAAGGCAAAGGTGCTGGTGGCCGACGATAGCCAGACTTCCCTAGCGCTGGTGAGAGACATGCTGGAGAGCAGCGGTTACGAGGTGATCGTTGCGCGTGATGGGCTGGAGGCTATGGAAGCGGCTTACCAACAGCGCCCGGACGTCATGCTTCTTGACGTGGTGATGCCGCGGATGAACGGCTACCAGGTGTGCCGGATGCTGAAGCTCGACGAGCAGACCAACTCCATTTCGGTAGTCATGCTGACCTCGAAGGACCAGCCGTCCGATCAGTACTGGGGACTGCAGACCGGTGCCGACGCCTACGTAACCAAGGAACAGCCGCTGAAAATGGTGCTTCAGGCAATCGAAGGGGTCCTGGCTGTCCGTGAGAAGCCGGGTGAAACCAGGGCTGAAGCCGCCATCGTTCGTTCCGCCAGCGCGGTAGATCTGCTGAGCCGGTTGAACGACATTCTGGATCGGAAGCTGTACGAGGCCACCATCCTGGGAGAGGTTAGCAAGCTGGCATGGTCCGCGACCGACTTCGATCGGACCGCCAAGGAGATCATGGCCCTCTTTGGGAGACTGTTCGACTTTAGTGTGGCAGGCATGCTCGTCCCTGGAGATAAGTCGCGGCCCGGCGAACTGCTCTGGATGGTGCGCTCCACCCTGCCCAGCGCCCTCCTGGAGAGTTGCGAAGAGGAACTGGCCGCGGTGCTGGCAGGCAAGAACAGAGTGCCCTTGGAGCGAAGGGGTTTGAAGCGGCGCACCGTTTTCGGCCCCGGGGTCAGGGTGACCTCCGATCGCGAAAGGGTCGCAACGATCTTGGGAAACAGCCATATCGTACCCCTCGGCTCCAGAGACTATGAAACCGGCGTGTTCGGACTTTGGGGAAGCGAGCGGGACTTCTCTTCGCAAGAGTCCCTGCGGATAGTCGGGATGCTCGCCAATGCCTCCTACGTCGTACTCGACAACGCCAGGCTCTATCAAGAGATGCAGAGGCTCGCAACGACGGACGAATTGACCGGACTGGCCAACTACCGACAGTTTCAGGAGACTCTGGATCGAGAGTTCCAGAGAAGTCGAAGGACCGGTGACCCGGTATCTGTATTGATGATGGACCTGGACGATTTCAAGCTGATCAACGATGCCTTTGGCCACAAGGTAGGGGATCAAGTGCTGCATACTGTGGCAGCATCGTTCGCCGGAAATGCTCGCCAGTATGATCTGATCGCCCGGTACGGCGGGGAGGAGTTCGCTGTGGTACTGCCGGGCACCGAGGCTAGAGGAGCTGTGGAGATGGGAGAACGGCTTCGACTGTTGGTGCGCACAGTCGCCGGACGGTTGAATCTGGAGCGGCTCAGTGCAAGCGTCGGCGCGGCTGTTTACCCAAATGCTCGGATCACCGACGCTCAGGGACTGGTGCGTGAGGCGGATGCCGCACTGTACCGCGCAAAGGCAGAGGGAAAGAATCGGGTTCGCTTGGCCGCTCAGGGGTGATCCACTGCCGCGGGGATCGCGGAACTGGAGGGGTCTCGTTGGCCAAAGAGAACGGAGAAGTGGTTGCCATAGTCGGCAACGGATGCGCTGCTGCGGAATGCGTTAAGGCCCTTCGAGAAAGCGGCTACAGTGGAGAGATCCACCTCTTCACGGATAACAGCTGGCCCGTCTACAACCCTATGCTCACCACCTACTTCGTGACGGGAAAGATCGGGTTCGACGCGCTCTTTCCTTACGGTGGTGGCGCCTTCTTCGAGCGGTATGGGGTGAAGGTGCATCCCGGTTCGCCGGTGGTGGCCCTGGACGCTGCACAGAAGGTGATGGCCAACCGAGCGGGTTTCGATCTGAAGTACGACCAGTGCCTGATAGCATCGGGCGCTTCCCCAATCCTGCCCCACATCGAAGGTATCGACTCCCCACGGATTCACACGATGAGGACGGTGGAGGACGCTGTTCGCCTTAAGGAAACGCTGGCGGAGAGACCGAGGAGTGCACTCGTCGTTGGCGCTTCGATGGTCGGGATCAAGCTGGTGGAGCTGTTTCACGGGATGGGAATGGATGTTTGCCTAGCTGACCTGGCCGAGCAGATCTTTCCCCTCGCCGCCCATCCTGCGTGCGCTCGCGTGATCGAAGATCGCCTGCGCGACAGAGGCGTGCGGTTAAGGCTCGGTGCCGGCATACAGAAGGTGGAGGAGACCCCGCGGGGCGTGCGGGCCTACTTTGGCGACGGCGGCGCGAGCGAGGAGGCCGACCTGCTGATGATGTGCATCGGCGTGCGGGCGAACACCGGTTTCGTAGACAGGAGCCAGGTGGAGGTAAAGCAGGGGATACTGGTGGACGAGCGGATGCGGACGAGCGCGGAGGGGCTCTACGCCGCGGGCGATGTGGCCCAGGGCAGGGAACTCCTTTCGGGAGGGCAGCAGATAATAGGGCTGTGGGCCAACGCTCGCTACCAGGGACGCACCGCGGGAAGGAACATGGCAGGGGCAAGTGAAGCATTCGCCGGGAACATTCCCCACAACATCACCCACTTCATGGGGATGGATTTCGTGGGGATCGGCAACGTGCGGGACTACGATAGGATGGAGGAGCGATCCGACGGGAACGGTCTGGTCCAGCTGTTCTGGCGCAATGGACTGCTCGTAGGGGCGAACCTGCTGGACAGCTACGCCGAGGCCGGCATCATCAAGAACGCCCTAGTGAAGGGGGCTATGCAGGGCGGTCTCAGGGACGTCCCCAAGTGGTGGGTCCAGGGCGCAGCGCCTGGCGAGGTCTGGGGTGTCCCCAGATTTAGACTCTCGATTCCTACGCATATTTAGCGGAGGTCGATAATCACAATGGATGTGCAAACCCTGCTGAAAGGGAAGATCGCCGCTCCCGAAACGGGCATCGAGATCCGAAAGTCGATCTGCGCCATCTGCGATCCCACGACGCAGTGCGGCTTGGACCTCTATGTCAAAGACGGGAGGATAGTCAAGGTCGAGGGCAGCAAAGAGAACCCCTACAGCGTCGGGACACTCTGTCCCAAGGGGGCAGCCCAGCGACAGTACGTCTACAGCGAAGATCGGCTGAAGACGCCCCTCAAGAGGGTCGGGCCGAGGGGCTCCGGCAAACTGGAGCCGATATCCTGGGATGAGGCTCTGGACACGATCGCTGCAAGGGTGAACGCGATCAGAGAAGAGTATGGCCCCGAGAGCGTGGCCTTCTTTGCAGGCTACACCAAGTACTTCAGACCCTTCCTGAAGCGGCTGGCCCATTCATTTGGCTCGCCCAACTACCTGACGGAGTCGAGCGTCTGCTCCACAGCCACGGCCCTGACCCAGCAGCTCGTCTTTGGGGTGTCCACCCGCCCCGACATGGCGAATACCCGCTGTCTGCTGGTGTGGAGCGCCAACCCGTTCTACACCAACCCCGGCAACGCAAGGGCGATTCTCAAGGGTAGGTACAGGGGGATGAAGCTGATCGTCGTGGACCCGCGCGAAACGCCGACGACGGCTCACGCCGACATCCACCTGCAACTCCGGCCAGGGACCGACGGGGCACTGGCTCTGTCCATGGCCCACGTGATCTTCGACGAGAAGCTGTACGACCAATCCTTCGTCGCCAACCACAGCTACGGCTTCGAGGAGTATCGGCGATACGTAGAGGAGTTCCCCCCTGAGAGAGGGGAAGAGTTGACGGGCGTTCCCGCCGACAGGATCACGGAGGCCGCCCGGATGTACGCTTCGGTGAAGCCGGCCGCCATCTTACCGAGCGCCGCGCCCGTGGTGCACAACACCAACGGCGTGCAGAACTATCGAGCGGTGTTCTCGCTCGTGGGGCTGACCGGCAACTTCGACGTCAGGGGCGGCAACTTCGTCGAGCCCACCAGCTTCGCCGGGATGCCAGGGCTGTTCCCGACGCGGGAGCGGGAGTTCGGCCAGTCCAGGCCCTGGAGCGAGATGGCACCCCGAGTGGGGGCGGATCGCTTCCCCGTCTGGATCGACATGATCGACGAGGCGCAGGCGATGCAGCTGCCCTTCCAGATTCGATCTGGAAAGCCCTACCCGATCAAGGCCCTGCTCGGTTTCGGCCTTAACTACCGGATGTGGCCCGACTCCAGGTGTTTCCTGGATAGTCTGGATGAACTGGACTTCTTCGTCAACGCGGATCCCTTCATGACCGAGAGCTGCGCTCACGCGGACATCGTCCTGCCGGCCTGCACCTCTGTAGAGCGGAGCGAGCTTCGCTGTTACGGCATGGGCTACGTGATCTTCACCCAGCCCGCAATCCCGCCGCTGTACGAGTCTCGCTCCGACGTGGACATCATCTACGATCTGGCGGCCAGGCTGGGGCTGGACGACCCCCTCTTCAAGGCCGGCTACGAGGCCAGCCTGGATTGGATCCTGGAGCCAAGCGGCATGACCGTCGCGGAGCTGTGGAAGCACCCGGGAGGGATGTTCGTGCCCGATCCCGTGAGGTCGCCCGAGAAGAAGTACCTCAAGTCGGGCTTCAAGACCCCGTCGGGCAAACTGGAGTTCAAGTCCAGGGTACTAGAGAAGTACGAGGGGAGACCGGGATTCGAGCCGCTTCCTGTCTACGTTCCTCCCAAGTACAGCAGAGAGTCCGCTCCCGAGATGGCGGAGGAGTACCCGTTCATATTGAACAGCGGTTCGAGGCTGCCGATGTTCGCGCACACGCGGACCTTCCGTCTCTCGTGGACCAACAGCCTGCGGCCCAATCACCCTTCAGCGGATCTGAACCCGGCTGATGCCGGGCGT
>DAHXJB010000574.1:0-7934 GCA_027372455.1 Chloroflexota bacterium
GACGACCACAAGATCACTGGAGCCCTGCGGCGGGGCCTTGCCTACGAGGGTTACGTTGTTGACGTGGCTAATAGTGGGGCTGAGGCCCTCGCCCTGGCCAGGGAAGTCCACCCACAGCTGGTGGTGCTCGACATCATGATGCCGGGCATCGACGGGATGGACGTGTGTCGCCTGCTGCGTCGATCGGACGACGTTCCCATCCTGATGCTCACCGCTAAAGACGAGGTGGCGGATAGAGTGGCGGGGTTGGAGGCAGGGGCCGATGACTACCTGATGAAGCCCTTCGCCTTCGAGGAACTGCTGGCGCGCGCTCGGGCGTTGTTGCGGCGGCGCGAGCCTCGGCGCCACACAGAGCTCTGTTTCCAGGATCTATGCCTCGACACTCGATCCAGAATGGCCCGACGCGGCGACCGGACGATCGAGTTGACCACAACCGAGTACAAGCTCTTGGAGTTCTTCCTGAACCGTGCGGGTGAGGTGCTTTCCAGGCACACCATCCTGGAGAAGGTTTGGGGCTATGACTTCGAAGGGGAGTCCAACGTCCTCGAAGTTTACATCCGATACCTCCGCACGAAACTGGAGGCCGGCGATGAGCCTCGCCTGATCCACACCATCCGGGGCGCCGGATACGTGCTCAGGGAGTAACCCCGTGTCCATTCGGCTCCGACTGGCCCTCTCCTACGCGGGGCTGCTGGCCCTGATCTTCCTGCTCTTTGACCCGCTGGTGTACTCCGCTTTTCAGGGGGCGATGCTATCCGGCACCGACGGCTGGCTCGCCCCATTCAGTGAACACGTTCTGCACTCGCTGAACAGCGGCGACCGGTCGGCTCCACTTTCTCTGCCGGATGGGAGTCTTGAACCTTTCGCCTCCCCAGGCCTGTCCGTGGAGCTGCTGGACCCCAACGGCAAGCTCCTTACGCGCTCCTCCAACATGGGTGAACAGGATCTTCCGGTGCCGGACAACGCCTTTGCCTCGGCGTGGTGGGGTGCACCAGCCAGCTTCACCGCTACGGTACAGGGCCGGAGATACCGTGCCCTCCTGACCCCGATACCTGGCATTCAGGAGCCCAGAGGCTTTGTTCTGGTGGCCAGCTCATTGCGACAGATGGACGAGACGCTGGGACGGATTCGGGCACTGCTCGTCCTGTTGAATGGCGTGGGGCTGTTGCTGGCCGCACTGGTGAGCTGGCTCATCGCCCGGCGGAATCTTCAGCCGATTGAGGAGATCACAGAGACCGCTCGGGCCATCACCCTCTCTCGTGGATTCGGGCGCCGGCTGAAGGTAAGCAAGACCCAGGACGAGGTGGGACGGCTGTCTCTCACTCTTAACGAGATGCTAGCCAGCCTGGACGCGGCCTACGATGCCCAGCGCCGCTTCGTCTCCGACGCGTCCCACGAGCTACGATCACCCCTGACGTCCATTCGAAGCAACATCGAGTATCTGCAACGGGCTCTTGAAGCGCCGGCAGAGGATCGATCCGAGGCCCTGGCCGACGTGGCAGCGGAGGTGGAGCGGATGAGCAGGATGACATCCGATCTCCTGCTGCTGGCCAAGGCCGACGCCGGACACAAGATCGAGATGGGGCCAGTAGCCCTGAACGATCTGCTGGCAGAGATCTACCGTCAGAGACAGGCAGGCAGACTCGGAATAAAGCTGGAACTGGCGAGCGTCCAGCCCGCGACGGTGCCCGGCAACGCGACCTGGTTGAAGCAGCTGCTGCTGATACTGGTGGATAACGCCCTGAAATACACCCCGCAAGGAGGCAACGTCAGCCTCTCGTTGAGCAGGGAGGTCGACAGGGCCGTGATCCGAGTGAGCGACACCGGGATCGGCATCCCCCAGTCCGATCTCCCCCACATTTTCGAGCGGTTCTATCGAGCGGACAAGGCCAGGGCGCGGGATGAGGGAGGGGCAGGGCTTGGCCTGGCCATCGCCCGATGGATCGTGGAGGAGCACGGGGGACAGATCGAAGCTCAGAGTGAGTCCGGGATCGGAACCACCTTCACGGTGCGGCTGCCGGCGATTTAGCAGCCAAACTCTCATCCTCATCTCATGTATTCCTCAGGCTGGTCTCATCTTCTGTCGCTATGATTGTGAAGGAGGGCGCGAGGTGGACGCTGCATGGAGTGGTCTTACGTTGTAGCCACCCTGGTTGGGATGCTGGTCGTCGTGGCTCTCGCTCTCTCGACGTTGAGAGGGCGGCGGCACAGGGCACGAGTCGGCCCCGACGGCGTGCAAGATATGGAGATCGTGGTGCTGGGGGGATACACCCCAAACGTGGCTATCGTGCGCGAGGGTGTGCCCGTGCGGCTGAGGTTCACGCGGCTGGAGGACGACGACTGTTCCAGTCGTGTGGTCTTCTCCGATTTCAGGGTGGATAGACGGCTCCAGCCTTACAGGACTACAGCGGTGGAGTTTCTGCCACCGTCCAGCGGCGAATACCTCTTCACTTCGTCAATGGGCATGTACCGGGGGAAGTTGATCGTCGAGGCCGCGTCGCGTTTCCGAAGGTGGTTACCCTGGTAGTTGGTGCCATCGTTCGATGGGGGCTTGGTCGGCCCTGAAAGGGAAGGGTGTCAATGCTGTCAGAAGACCCCGTCAGAACCAGCCGAACAATATCGACTTCCCGTTCCAGCGGAAAACAGGGGAGCCGGCGGCGCTCACGGGCAAGGATCCACTTCCTGTTAGCAGGACTGGTCATTGTCGCGGCCATCGGGTACATGATCTACGCGGCCACCCAGAGTGGATCCGAGTACTTCATAACCACAAGCGAGCTCAAGGCAATGGGAGCGAAGGCGATCGACCAACCCATCCAGCTGGGGGGCAGGGTAGTTCAAGGCTCAATCCAGCGGGACAAGGGATCCAACACCCTGGCCTTTCAGCTGACCGACGGCACTCAAACAGTGCCTGTAACCTACAAGGGTGTCGTGCCCGATAGCTTCCAGGAAGGGGTCGACGTCATCGTGGAGGGCAAACTGGGAGCCAATGGGGGCTTCCAGGCCACATCTCTGCTGGCGAAGTGTGCCTCAAAGTACGTACCAGCCACGAGTAAGTGAGCCGATTGTCCCTACCACTCGGGGCCGTCAATGGCTTGATGTAACTCGGCGGTCCTCCCAAGTCCGCACCATCCTACCAGACGTGGCGGTGCTCACAGTGGTAGTGCTTGGTCAGAAACCCGCGCGGCGCATGGCGCGGGCCCGAAAGCAAGGAGAGCTGGACTAGATGGCAGAAATCGGACGGATATCCCTCGTTGTTGCCTTCGTCGTCGCCGCCTACCTGACTGTGGCTTCAGCCTTCGGCGTAGCTCGCCGGCAGGCCGATCTACTGGCCAGCGCCAGAAATGGCGTTTATGCGGTGGCCGCTCTGGTTTCCCTGGCATGGGGCACCCTGCTGTATGCCTTTGCCACCCACGATTTCTCCCTGAAGACCGTGGCTGAGTACAACAGTCGTGACATCAGTCTCGCCTTCAGCCTGTCGGGTGCCTATGCAAGCCAAGAAGGCTCCCTACTGATGTGGACATGGGGAGTCGTGATGATGCTGCTTATCGTGACTCTCCAGAATCGGGGTCGCCACAAGAGTCTTATGCCGTGGGTCACCGCGGTGATGGGTTTTGTGACGACCTTTTTCCTCTCTCTGCTCGTCTTCTTTTCGAACCCATTCGTCCGCATGTCGGTCGTGCCAGTGGACGGCCAGGGAATGAACCCGCTGCTGCGCAACGTCGGGATGCTGTTCCATCCACCGGCCCTCTACCTCGGCTACGTTGCCTTCACAGTACCCTTCGCCTTCGCCCTGGCAGCTCTCATAACCGGGGAGTTGGGGAACGAGTGGCTTCAGATCACTCGCCGCTGGACCCTCTTCGCGTGGCTCTTTCTGGGTATCGGGAACCTGTTGGGCGCACAGTGGGCTTACGTAGAGCTGGGCTGGGGTGGCTACTGGGGATGGGATCCGGTGGAGAACTCATCCTTCATGCCATGGCTCACCGGCACGGCCTTCCTCCACTCCGTCATGATCCAGCGTCGCCGAGGCATGCTCAAAGTCTGGAACCTAGTCCTCATCATAGTCACGTTCCTCCTGACCATATTTGGAACCTTCTTAACTAGAAGTGACCTCCTGTCCTCGGTGCATACCTTCGGTGAGACCAACATAGGACCGATGTTCGTTGCGATGATGCTGCTGACCGTGACGGTATCGGCCGCGCTCATCTGGGACCGGCTCCCCTTGTTGCAGGGCGAGAACGAGTTGGACTCCTTCGTTTCTCGGGAATCCAGTTTCCTGCTGAACAACCTGCTGCTGTTGGGAGGCGCCTTCGCGGTGCTCTGGGGCACGATGTTCCCGCTAATCTCCGAAGCAGTCCGCGGCGTGCAGGTGACGGTGAACGCCCCCTTCTTCAACCAGGTGGTCGGCCCGATCCTGCTGGCAATCGTCATCCTGATGGGGATTTGTCCCATAATCGGGTGGCGCAGGGCCTCCATGGAAAACCTGCTCAGGAACTTCCGGATCCCGGTGTTGGTGGCACTGGTCGCACTGGTGGCCGCTTTCCTGCTCAACGCTCGCCAGCTATACGCCCTGGTGGCCTTCTCAGCCTGCGGCTTCGTCTTGGGAACCATCGGAATGGAATTCTTCCGAGGTGCGCGGGCGGAAGCCCGTATCTCGAAGCGCGGTCCGCTGTTGGCCCTCGGATCGCTCATATGGGGGAACAAGCCGAGATACGGCGGCTACCTGGTACACTTGGGAATAGTGATCATCGCCGTGGGAGTAGTGGGCTCGCAGGGCTTCGAGCAGCAGAAGGACGTGACCCTCTCTCCCGGCCAGGAGGCAACAATCGGTAGTTACCGGTTGGTGTATAGCGGCCTCGCGGACAATCGGCTGGGCTCGAAAGAGGTAGAGACCGCAAACCTCACCCTCTATTCTGGCGACAAGCTGCTTGGCTTGATGACTCCCTCCAAGGAGTTCTATCAGGGCTACGAGTCTCCCAAGACCGAGGTATCGATCCGCAGCACTGCGACTGAGGACCTGTACCTGATACTCAACTCGTGGTCAGGTCAGAACGCTTCGTTGAAACTGGTGATAAACCCCCTGGTTTCATGGATCTGGGTTGGGGGCTACGTGCTGATGCTGGGAGCTGTCATCGCCTTCTGGCCCGATGCGCGCGAGAAGCGTCGGGAGGCAGCGAGACTGGCTGTCG
The DNA here is from genome assembly GCA_027372455.1 of Chloroflexota bacterium. Classification (GTDB taxonomy): domain Bacteria; phylum Chloroflexota; class UBA6077; order UBA6077; family UBA6077; genus JAJYNT01. The sequence goes on from DAHXJB010000574.1 coordinate 5,187, forward strand.
ATCGACCGAGCACAGGCGTCCTTCAAACAGCCGATGTGTAGAATGTCGGTTCCAGGCGATCAGAGGAACCAGTGGAAGGGCAATTCCACCGGCATGACCGGGGGCCTGCTGGACTCACCGGACAACCGGGGCAAGCCCGCTCGATGAGGAGGCCCCTTGAGAGCGGCGAGAACGTTCCTGCTGGTCGCGCTGCTGGTGGGAGCAGCGATGATATGGAGGGTAGATCCGGCTTTCGCTGGCGACCCCGCCCAGGAATTGATCAGCGAATTGAGGTGTCCTTCCTCCACCTACTCACAGCCGCTGGCTTCCGCTAACAGCTCAGACGCCGTCTGGATACGATCCTTCATACGAGCCAAGATCGCCGAGGGGTGGTCCAAACAGCGGATCGTGGACACGCTGGTCCGACAGTACGGCGAGGGGATCTTGCCGGCTCCGGCAAAGGAGGGTTTCGGCCTGGCCGCCTGGGTCACGCCCTTCGCCGTGATCCTCGCGGGCGCCGCGATGTTGGCCTATCTGCTGTCGAGTTGGCTTCGGGAGCGAAAGTGGCACGACGCCTATCTGACCGCGGAGATGGCCCGCGACATCGACGATGACGACCTTCGGCGGTATGAGACTCAGTTGGATAGGGAACTAGAGCAGTTCGAGTAGCATCGGAGGATAGGAGACAAGATGTCTTTCCAATGGACCACGGTGGTCATGCTCGGCATCACCCTCGCCGCCGCCATCTACGTGGCATGGCCGCTCCTGTTCGGCCGAACACGGGCCGAGAGCTTCCTTGGCGAAGAGCCCAGCGAGCCGGTACTGCAGCGGCTGCTCTTCCAGCGCGACACTGTCTATGCCGCGATGAAGGAACTGGAATTCGACCTGGCCATGGGCAACCTCTCCCAGGAGGATTATCAGCAGCTTCAGGACCGCTACAAGAGAAAGGCCGTGGCGATCCTGAAGCGGATCGACGATGCCAGGTCGGGAAGGCTCCGAAACAAAGAGGTGCCGGAGGCCCAGGATACATTCCTGGTCGATATCCCTTACCATGGGCGAACAACGTCCGCAATCCAGGGCTCGAAGGAGACGGAACTGGATGTCGAGCAGGAAATCCAGTCTTTCCGAAGAAAATCCAGGGAGCGAGACGGGAGGGTGAGCGGCGATCACAACGCCGGCACCGGCTCGCCTGCCGCCTGCCCCAGCTGTGGCAAGCAGATAAATGATTCAGAAGCCGCCTTCTGCAGCAAATGCGGGGCACCGGTCCCAAGAAAGCGATAGACTGCGCATGTCCGCGTGGCGTGCGAGCCGCGTGGCAGTCACGAGAGAATGGATGCCGAAAATCGTCAAGTCGAGGGGGATCATACATGAATAAGCAGGCTGGCGCAGTCCGATGGTTCGCGCCGATGGTTTCACTTATCCTGTTCCTGGCTCTCACCACGAGCGCTTTGGCCCAGCAGGCTGCTCCGACTCCGGCGGCCCCGACCCCAAACGCAGCGGCGCCTGCAGCCACGCCCGGGGTCAAAGGCACAATCAACGGCACCGTTACCAACGGCACCAAGGGCGGCGGCAGCGTCGCGGGACTTGACATCGATCTATACATCTATCAGGGGCAGAATCAAGCCGGAAAGCTGACCACCAAGTCGGACAAGGACGGTAAGTACAGCTTCAGCGGGGTGGCTACCGGCCCGGACTACACCTACCTCGTCCACACCCTCTACCAGGGAGCCGACTACGCGTCGGATCCGGTAACCTTCCCCACGGGTTCCACCGACCAGACCGCCAATTTGCAGCTGTTTGACAGCACCACCTCCGACTCAAACATCACAATGTCCGCCAGGCACTATCTATTGGACCCGGAGCCGAGCGGACTCTACGTATCTGAGATCGCCATCATCAGCAACAGCGGCGACAAGACCTACATCGGCTCCAAAGACGTGCATCAGGGGCTCAAGGAGACGGTTCGCTTCTCCCTTCCCCAGGGGGCCCAGAATGTGGAGTACGGCGGCGGTTTGTTAGGGTCGCGCGTGTTCCAGGATAACGGCGATCTCGTGGACACCTGGCCACTCTACCCGGGCGATTCGCAGCGGATCTTCAGGTATCAGATCCCCGTCAATAACGGCACTGCCACCTTCAGTTCCAAGCTCTCCACCAACATCGGCAAGGTGAATGTGCTGATACCTGACATCGGGGTGGGCGTATCTGTATCCAACCTGCCCAACAAGAGCACTCAGAGCATCCAGGATGAGAACTACCTGCTGTTCAGCGGCGACAATCTCAAGGCCGGAACCCAGCTCGACTTCAAGTTAGATCACCTCTCTGTGGCCCAGGCTGCCGCCTCTGCTGCGCAAGCAACTCCCGGCCAGCCGGCGCAGGGACAGCAGGGGTTGCTCCCACTGATCGCCGGAAGCGGGGTGGTGATCCTGGTCCTGATCGCGGCTTTGGTGGTGATGCTGGTCCGGAGCCGCCGTGCAGCAACCGGAAAGCCAGTCTCACCGACGTCTGGAGACGAGGGTGACGAGCCCAGGCAGGCAAGCGATCTAACCGAAGCCGAACGAGAGGCTGAAGATGAGATCCTGGAGGAAGAAAAGAGGGGATTGGTGGCGGCTATCGCGCGGTTGGACGACGACTTCGAGTCGAAGAAACTGAGCGCCGAGGAATACGGCCAGTTGAGGGCGGAGAAGAAGCGCCAACTGGTGGAAGTGGTTGAACGGCAGAAGAACCTCGCCTCGGCCAGAGGCGACCAGTGACGATGGCTGCCCAGGTAGT
>DAHXJB010000046.1:0-6620 GCA_027372455.1 Chloroflexota bacterium
CGAAGTCAAACGCACGGAACGGGTCGACGTCCAGTTGCTTCAAGACCTCATGGCCACTGAGGGAACGCTTGCTGAAGAGGGACTTGACCCAGATATCATCCATGCGCTGCTGGGTCGCGCAGTGTTTGTGTCCTATCTTAAGGACCGCCTTAAGGACCGCAAGATACTGCCAGAGTCCTTCTTCGCCACCACGTATGGGTGCAGTTCCTTTGAGGACATCCTCCGCGACAAGCCCACCACCTATGCCTTCTTTGAGTGGCTCAAGGACACGTTCAACGGGGACTTGTTCCCCGTCTCGCCCGCTGAGAAGAAGAAGGTCAGAGAGCCGCACTTGGACCTCGTCAGGCGGTTCCTTCTAGGGTATGACATGCACCAGTCAGGGGGATTGCAGCAGCGATTCTGGCCGTACTCCTTCGATGTCATTCCGATCGAACTAATCAGCAGCATCTATGAGAGATTCGCCCACAGCCGAGACCCAAGAGCAGCTGAGGCGGCTAGCGTGCACTACACCCGGCTGAACCTAGTCGAACTCACCCTCAGCCTCGCGATGCAAGGACTCCAACATACGGCAACGGTACTTGATCCAGCCTGCGGCTCAGGGGTGTTTCTACTTGAGGCATTCCGCAGGCTCGTCTGGATGCGTTCGAAGGAATACGGCCGTCCCCTGAACCGCGCGGAACTTCGCCACCTGCTCACCAGTCAGATCTTTGGCATCGACATCGACCGCGAGGCTGTGCAAGTTGCAGCCTTCAGCCTCTACTTGGCTCTGCTCGAGTTGGATCCGGAGCGAGAGCATCCAGAAGACCTCAGATTCCCGCCTCTTCGTGCTTATCGTGACGGAGGAATCCAGCCTCCAAACCTCTACGTGCAGGACTTCTGCAACACGGATCACCCTTTCAACCGCAACCATCCTTTTGTGGACAGAGCCTTTGATCTGATAGTGGGTAATGTGCCTTGGACTGCACTGAAAGAGAGGACAGCCCTTAGAGATCCAGACGACCCGGCAACTGGTCGAAGGTGGGCTTACGAGTACTGCGAAAGAGAACAGATCCCTTACAAGAAGCCAGATCAGGCATTCATGAAGCGGGCGCGCGATTTTGCAGACCCTGCCACTCGGATAGCTTTTGTCGTTGGTAGTCGACTCCTGTACCAAGAGTCAGACAGAGACAAGACCTGGCTCGACAGTTTCCTGGCCAGCAACACGGTCCACACGGTCCTCAACCTCACGGACTTGGTTCACGAAGATGTCCTCTTCGGCCGAGGACTATCACTCACAAGGCACCCAAGTCCTTCCGCTGAAAATCCGGGCCGGAAAAGCTCTTCGACCCGGCTCCCCGCATCAGTAATCGTGTTCTCGGCCAAGCCCCCCAGCGACGAGAGTTCAGTCGTGTACATTTGCCCGAAGTGGTACCCCGAAGTGAGGGGACGGGACGAAATCGTGGTAACCGGTGCAGACGTTGAGGTGTTTCCTCAGAGTCTCGCGCGAGAGGCACCATTCCTCTGGAAGACAGCATTCCGGGCCACCCCAAGGGATTTCGGGCTACTTCGGCGCCTTCGAGACCTTATGAGCCTCGACGACGTACTCACCAGGGCAGGAGTCTCTAAGCGCTTCCACCGGGGGCGTGGAGTCACGTTTGGCGCGGGTGATCAGAAGGACGCATCCTCGCTCAAAGGCGCGCCTTACTTGCCATCCAGGTCACAGCGTCGCTACAGCATTGACGCCGATAGTCTTGATCTGTTCAATCGTCCGACGGTTGCAGCCAAGAGCAATCGACGGGTTCTTGAGCTGCCCGCCCTGGTCCTTTTCAGGTCGCTACGGGGTGATCGCAGTTGTACGGCAGTCGTAGAGCCGACGGGGACCAGACATAACCTCGTCGTTGATCAGGCCTACTACGGTGTCTCTCTCGCCCGTGCTCAGCCGTCACTCTCCCACCGATTGAACGCTCTTCTGAACTCGAAGATGGCCTTCTACATGGCTTTCATGCTGAGTCCGGCAGTTGGCTGGGATCGTCGGTTGATCGAAGTGGGAGAGTGGCTCAAACTCCGCGTACCGGGTTCGATACTAGACGAATCGGACACAGGCCCATGGGCACAGGCAACAGGGCGAGAGACATGGCTGCGGGTCGCTTGGGATTCGGAACCCTGGGTATGGACACAGGATGAAATCAAAACCGCTGAGACCGAGTTGGACCAGGCTATCTTCGAAGCCTACGGTTTGTCAGATCAGGAGCGAGTGACTGTCGAAGACACGCTGAAGTACAGCATCGGCGCGTACTTGAGCCGAAAGAGATCGCGGTCGTCATCCTTCAAGTCTCCCACCTCTGGTCAGCTTCGCGCCTACGCGAGTAGACTCCGTTCTGAACTCAACAGCATACTAACCTACGGTGGCGTCCAGTTGTCCGCTACCGTCTTCGACGTGAAGGCAGGCTCTCTGCGAGCATGTCGCTTTGTGCAGGGTCCGATCACGCAGGCAGGGCCAGAGGTCTCAGTCCAGACGCTCCCTGAGGTCGAGGAGATCCTCGCCCGCATCTCCCCCAATCTGCGCAGCCAGGTAGCCGATCACCTGTATGTTGACCGAAACCTGCGCGTGTATAGCTCAGAGTCGTTCTGGGTGATCAAGCCCGCTGAGGCTAGGCTGTGGTCTGAGTCAGCAGCACTCAACGACGCCGATGCAATCGTGAGCGAACACATGGAGATGGGTTCTCATGTCTAGGAGGCGTAGGGGCGTAATAGGAGGCCCTGGTCTCTACATCATTCCACGCACCTATCTCCTAGCTGTTGTGGCTTTGCTGGCCGCCGGCATTGAACGGCTTCGCCGACAGGGACTAGACTTCGAAGCCATGCGAGAGGACCGGATCTCCAATGCGCTGTCGGCTCAGATGGAAGCCGCAAAACGGGGCGGAATCAGCTGCAACATTCGCTGGGAAACGCGGCCAACAATACACTATGACCCAGAAGACCCCCAGAAGACCGGCATAGTGGATTTCAAGTTCCATTGGGTGACCTACCTCAACTCCAACAGTGAATACTTGGGAGTCGAGGCGAAGAAGAATGGTGCGTCTGGAGCGGTGACAAGCACCGACTATATCGATGGCGGTGTCTTAGACTTCGTGAGCGGAAAATACGGAAGGGGTCACAACCATGGGGTCATGATGACCTATGTCGTGGGCTCTACCGTGGTCCATGTCACCTCGGTCATTCACAAGGCAATGACACGAAGAGCAGGCGAATGCAAGCAAACATCAGCATTCTCCCCGGATAATTCCCTGTGCAGCCACCCACACACCCACCGCAGCTGTCATACCCAGGACGGCTCTGGCTGCAACATCACCTTGCTCCACCTGTTCTTCGACTTCACCGACAATACGCCTTCCCAGCAAATTGCCTAGCTTGGCAATGTCACATTAGGATGTGTTTGGATGCTGGGGAGAACGCTTCATCCGGCTTTTTCGAGCACGAGTGCGATTGATCAGGTGCTCGACCACCAGCGACGCCGCGCCCTCGGGTGTCAGCTCAGGCAAGGGCATGGTTGCCCGCAACATGGCGCGGACGTTGGCCACCGACAGCGGCGGCAATTGATCGACGCCCATCTGCTGAGCCAGCAGCGGGTCACGAGGGTGGTTGGCTGCCCAGTCCAGCTTGGTCTCCGCGATGTACCAGGAGGCCAGGATGGTCATCGCCAGGTGATGCTCCCAGGCCCGATACTTCTGGGCTTGCAGCTCGTCCCAGCCGATCTGCGACTTGGCATCCTGGTTGGCGCTCTCGACGAAGTAGCGTTGGCACTTGAGCCAGGCCAGCCGCTCCATGGTAGTATCGGCCGGAGCGTTACTCAGGGAGTAGCTCAGGCGGCGATCCACCTCTCGGCGGATCACCAACCATTCCTGCGCCAGCTCTCCATCGCGCAGGGTCCATACTCGCCTGACCGCGAACGGGTCGTTCAACTCCCCTCGCTCCGTGGCCCTCACCCGAATCCGCTGCCAGCGAGTGTCCTCCAGCCGGCCGACGGCCTCCACCGAGACGGGTTGTTCTTCGGACACCACTCGCTCTCGACTGAAGGGCCTGCCCTGGTGGCCGGGCTCGTTGGCCGGTACCCCCCTCCTCGGCTCCTTCAGGTAGACCTGGGTGATCTCCGGCACATCCGCCATGTAGACTATGCCCGCCCGATCCATAGCCTTCCGGAACCACCCCGCCCGCCCATAGTGGTCGTCGCAGGCTACCGCTTCAAAGGGCAGGCCGTTAGCCCTGGCTCGCTGGATCATCTCCCAGCCCAACTGGACCTTGGTGCTGAAGCGCCGGTCCGCTGGTATCCCCAGCTTCCTGCGATCTTCGGCCTTCTCGGGACGGAACCAAGGCTCGGGCAGAAACAGCTCCCCATCCACCCAGGTCCAGACCGCTCCCTTGGCATAGGCCAGAAAGGTCCCTATCTGGCTCATCTCGATCTTGCCCAGCCGGCCGTTGTACAACCGCGCCGCGCCAGCACTCTTGGAACCGGCCTTCTCCACCGCGCTCTCGTCAAGAACCAGCACTCCTCCCGGTCCAAGGCCAGGCTTGGCGGCGACTTCCTGCTGGACCTGCTGGATCACCGCTCGGGCCGACCAGGGCGAGTTGGACATGAAGTGCTGCACGTTCTGCCCAGAAGCTCCCGTCTGCCGCCCAATGTTGGCGTAGTTCCGGTCTTTCTCCATGCGCAAGAGCCCGCTCAAGTACCCGTAGGCGTACTCGGCGCCGTCCCGAGTCCGCGTCCTGAACTGGGAGCGGAACCGTTCCCAGAACTGATGCAAACCTTCGGCCAAGCCCAGGATGGCCTCCTGGGAAAGCCCCCACCGCTGGGGATCGTACAGGTTGGGTGATGGGTTGGATGCTGTGACATACTTTACTTCTTACCAGACGGCGCCCGGTTTCGCAAATGTGACATTGCCAAGTTAGAATTGGCTGTGCAATCCCTCCTTGGGGATCGACCCGCCACCCTCTTTCTTCCAGCAGTAGCACGCTCCCATGGGAGTCTCTTCTTGGACCGTTTCCTGGCGATCGGGTTTCTCGCTCTCCTGCTGACGGTGTCGGGTGCCGTCCATCAGCTGGTGGTGAGCAACCTCTCGCCGGCGCCTGCGGTGTCGATGGCACTCGAGGGCACCGCCGCGGGAGCGGGGGCGGCCGAAAGGAGAGCCATCCCCGAGAGAACGACCCTGCTCGCACAGAGCCGGGGGGTGCGGGTGGAGGGGGCGGCTCCCGCCCGACTCGGGCCCGACAGGCTTCCGGACGGGGGGACCGTCTCCAACGGCCGCGGCCTCTGGCTCACCGATACGCCCACGGGGAAACCCGAGCGGCTGGATCGGGGGCCGGTGCCCCGCCAGAGCGCTTTGCTGCCCATCCTGATGTACCACCACGTGCGCCCCATCGACTTCAAGACCAGCAGCCGCTTCACGAGCGAGCTGACGCTACCTCCCACGGAGTTCGAGCAGCAGCTGCGGTACCTTCGGAGTCGGGGCATCGCCGCGGTCTCTATGGAGGACCTCTCTCTCTACCTGCGGGGGCGCGAGGATCTGCCTCCACGGTCCGTGATCCTCAGCTTCGACGACGGCTACGCGGACAACTATCTGTACGCGCTGCCCCTCCTGCAGCGGTTCGGCCTCAAAGCAACCTTCTTCATAGCCACGGGGTTTACCGGACAGAACGACTATTTGAGCTGGGCCAATCTTCGAGAGATGGTGGCCGCGGGCATGGAGATCGGCGGCCACACCATAGCCCACGTGGATCTGGCAGTGAGCCTCCCTGTGCTTAGGGATAGGGAGTTGGTGCAATCCAAACGGACCCTGGAGGAGAAGCTGAAGGTCGCGGTGCGGGCCCTCGCCTACCCTGGCGGGGCTTTCAACGCGGACGTGGAGGTCGCCGCTAAGAAGGCGGGGTACGTGATCGCCGTCACGACCAAGCCCGGGGCCGTACACGATCGGACCAAGGTCATGGAGTTGCCCCGCGTGAGGATCAGCGGCACCGACACGCTGCCGGCCTTCCGGTGGAAGATCGAGCAGTCCTTCCCCGTGAAGGGGCCGGAGACGAAGTAAGGGTTCCTGGGGGTCGGAAGGGCGAAGCATTTCGCGTTAGGCGCGAAATGCTTCGCCCCTACTGCTCTCTACAGAGCCCTGCCCTACGTTGTCTCCGCTTCTTACAGAGGCAGGTCGATGGTGGCGGAGGCGAGGGCCGCATCAACGATGGCCGCCAACTTCGGATCGATCTCGACCAGCGGCAGTCTCGGCTTGCCCACCCGGAACCCGACCTTGTTCAGGGCGTACTTGAGCGGGATCGGGTTGGTGACGACGAACAGCGCATTCACGAGGGGCAACAGCTCCCGGTGCAGCTTGGCGGCTGCGTCTACCTCTCCGGCTCGGAAGTGGCCGATCATCCGCTGGATCTGCTTGCCGATCAGGTGGCTGGCGACGCTGACGATGCCGTAGCCCCCAAGGGAGAGGATCGGCAGTGTGCTGCTGTCGTCTCCGCTGTAGACCAGGAACCCGGGCCGCGAGTTCTGGATGATCTTCGCGATGCCCTCGAAGTTGCCGCTGGCCTCTTTGACTCCCACGATGTTCTCGATCTCGCTGAGCCGAACCGTGGTCTCGGGCAGCATG
>DAHXJB010000059.1:0-6027 GCA_027372455.1 Chloroflexota bacterium
TTGTACTTCCTGGTGAAACCGTGACTGAGCTTCTGCTTGTGCTCGTACACGCGCCGCTGCAGGTCGTTTGTCACGCCCACGTAGAGGGTTCGCGAAACATTGGACATAATGTAGACGTAGTAGTCCTTCAAGGCGGTCACCTAATAGCGTTGGTCGCATCGTGAAAGCCACGAGGAGATGCTTCGCTGACGCTCAGCATGACATGGTAGACGTTTCCGCAATATACCGTACACTATCAGCATGGTTCGCAGAAACGGCGAGATAGAGTAAACAGTAGGGGCGAGTGCCGCTCGCCCCTACGACTGGCACACCGTCGCTGAAGCATGACCTCCAGGCTTCGTCCAGTATCACGTTCCGAAAGAGATTGGTGGCAGGTGGGCCGGCTTCATCGAGGAAGTGCGCTCGCCACCAAGATAGTATCCTCGTTGATCATTATGCTATGATAAAAACCGGCTCTCGCCAGCTGCTACGAATCAGCGACTGGCGTTCGGCGTTCCCAGGCGATACCCAGCGTGGCAGTCCAAAGATGCGTCCTGCCAAAATCATCTGAAACCCAAGGGAGGGAAGAAGTGAGAACGCGAAGAGCAATGCAGATCCTGGGAGTGTCTCTGATCGCAGCGTCCATCTTGGCGGCGGCCTGTTCAGGTGGAGGTGGAGGTGCCACCCCGGCGGCGACGAGTGCACCAACGAAGGCGCCGGCCGCTCCGACCGCTGTAGCGCCCGCGGCAACCACCGCGCCGACGACGGCGGCAGCTCCATCCCCCACGACGGCTCCTACCGTTGCGCCCACTGTTGCGCCGGCCACCGCGCCAACGTCCGCGCCAACGGTAGCACCCACGAAGCCCGCGGCGGCCCCGGCTGCGGCTGGTCCGGCCCCCACGAAGGCTGCGGTTGCGGCTGGTGGCCCTCCAGCTATCCCCCATCCGACCACCGGGAGCCAGTCCAACTGCACAACCTGCCACCAGGTTGGTGGCGGCGTCAAGGCGATACCCGCCAGCCATGCCAGCTATACTAACGCTCAGTGCCAGGGTTGCCACAAGGCCGCTTCGTAATCCGACAGACGCCGGCTCGAGTGTCGGTCAACGCAGCTTTGCGCGGACGGGAACCCCTCTCTGAGCTAAGGAGAGGGGTTCCATCTTTCTCGTGACGGTGGGCCTTGTGAGTGGCCGGAGGCCGATTGACAGGCTATCGGCAGAGCAGATGGGGCACGAAGCATGGGATCTGGTGGACGCGCCCCTTGTGCCGGTGGGCTACCTGCCGGTGCTGCCAAACCCACCGGCGCCGCGATTGGTGGCCGGCAGTTCCGCGGTTTCGACCAGAGCTACCTGAGGAGAGGGCAGAATCAGCATCTGGGCTATACGATCACCGGGCTGGATCGTGCGGGGGCTTGAGGCAGCGTTGTGGAGAGCGATCTTCACCTCCCCTCGGTAGTCGCTGTCGATGACCCCGGCCAGGGTGTGAACCCCCGTCATCGCGAGTCCCGACCGATCGCGAACCAGCCCTACCCAGCCCGAAGGGATCGCCACCGCGAGGCCCGTTGGGACCGCTACGATCTCTCCCGGCAACAGCTCCATCGCTTCTTCCAGACAGGCGTGGAGGTCCATACCGGCCGCGCCGGATGTGGCGTACCTCGGCAGCCGCGCGCTGCCGTGCAACTTCATGACTGCTACCTTGAGTTCCAAGCTCCACCTCCAGCCGCAGCATAGCAGCAGGCGATTCTTCAGGCAACTGCACGGCGCACCGGGTCCCACGCCTTGTCGACAATCGGTCGGTGCGCTGCTCGCAACCAATTGGAAGTTGTTGACAGAAGGTTGAAATGGAAGGTGGCTATCGTGGTAGAATCCGCGTCACTTCTATCCTGGAGTTAGGCCATGACCCCCTGCTCAAACGGATCCCCATTTCCTTTAGCCCTGCTCACTCCCTCCCCTGTGGAGACCACGCCATCCCGAGGTCATCGCTGGATCCATTACCTCTGGACGGCCAGCTTCGCCGCCACTGTGCTATTGCTGACGGCGGCTTGTGCCTCGGGCCCAGCTTCCTCGCGGGCGGCCGCCTCAGCCACGGCCGCTACCCCGGTCGTTGCCGCAACTGCCGCGACCTCCGCCACTCCGGAGCCAACGGCTTCACCGTCGGTCGTTGCCACTCAGACGGCTCCTGTCCCTGAATCCACCAAGGTTGCCACGCCAGTGCCTCGCGCGACAACCTCAGCTCCCGCCACGACCGTGCGTCCCACCCTTCCTCCGGTCTCCACAAGTGGTCTTACCGCCGGCGCCACCAAGGCGACCGGCGCGCAGCAGTCTCCGTCCCCGTCCCCCACCGCGACCGCCGCACCCACCCAGCAAGCTGCCAGACGGACTGTTCAGTCCTGGGTAGATGGTCCAACCGCGCTCTCCAGCGGCCAGGCCACCGGGCTGCAACTCTCCAACGATGGAGCCAGGTTGGCTCAGGGCACAGGGGGTTACGCCGCCAGCGGCCAGCTGCTCTCGGAAATCCATAGCACCGAGTTCCCTTTCGACAACGCCGTGCTGTCCTGGAATGCCGACACACCGGCCGGGACCAGCCTTCGGTTCGAGCTGCGTGCGCGGATCGGGAATAGTTGGACCGGCTGGTACACGATGGGGCGGTGGGGCTCTGAAGGTGGACGAAGCGTCTCCGGCCAGTCAGATTCCAACGGCAGGGTCGATATCGATACCCTGAAGCTGAACTTCACAGCCACAGCCATTCAATATCGGGTGGAGATGAACAGCTCTTCCCCGAGCAACACCCCCCTCCTCAGGCAACTCTCCGTCGTGTACGCGGACAGGAAGGCGGGGCTGACGGGTCCGCCACTGGCCAGACCCGCCGGTGGCGTCCGAGACCTACCGGTACCCGGACAGTCCCAGTTGGAGCAGGACCCGTCCGTGGCCCTGGACATCTGCAGCCCCACCTCCCTGGCCATGGTTCTGCAATACTGGGGCTTGAAGAAGACCGTGCCGCAGGTCTACGCTGGAGTGCAGGACCACACCACGGGGATCTACGGCGACTGGCCGTTTAATACTGCCTACGCGGGGGCCAATGGCTTCAACGCACGGGTGGATCGGTTCTACTCCATGGACCAGGTGGAGCAGGAGATCGCCGCTGGCAGGCCGGTTATCATGAGCATCGCCTACGGCCCCGGCGAGTTGACGGGCGCCGCGGCCAGCTCGACCGACGGGCATCTGATCGTGGTTCGGGGATTCACTGCCTCGGGGGATGTGATCGTCAACGATCCGGTGGCGCCAAATAGCCGATCGGTGCGGCTTGTGTACAACCGAGCTCAGCTGAGTCGAGTCTGGCTGCGGAGCGGTGGTATAGTGTATCTGATTTCGCCTCGCTGATCGGCATGCATACCGGCCGGCAAGGGCAATGGGGATGGCTGAATGAGCTCTTACTCTCAATCGATAGCGCCCGAGGATGAGTCCTGGGCGACCGGCCAACTGAGCGCCGCCGCCGCGACCGTGATGCAGCTGCGAACGGTCCGATGGGCGGACGAGCGACTTACAGAACTGGTGGGACGGCCCGTTCCAAAGGGGGCTCCGGTCCTCGAGTTGCGCGGCCGCTTCCTGATCCCGGCCGAAGAAGTGTATAGCCAGCTCTCCGAGCGTTTCGCCTCCCTGGGATATGTCTTGATGTTGCGGGAGGATAAGGGGGATCAGGTCATCCTCGCCATACCCGGGGCGTTGCCGCGCGAGAGCGGACGCCCCTGGGTGGCCGTGGCGTTGTTCGCGGCTACCCTGCTCTCGGTTCTGTGGGTGGGCGCCGAGTACGAGGGGTCCGCTAGTCTTCTGGGAGGCTGGCCCTTCGCCGCCAGCCTGCTCGGAATCCTGCTGGCTCACGAGATGGGCCACTATCTGGTGGCTCGGTGGCTTGGGGTGCCCGCCAGCCTGCCATACTTCATACCGATGCCGGTGTCACTCCTCGGCACCATGGGGGCCGTGATCCAAACTCGGGCACCAACTCGCAACCGACGCGAGCTGCTGTTGTTGGGTGCCTCTGGTCCGCTGGCCGGCATGGTCGTGGCTATCCCGGTGCTCTTCCTGGGGCTGTCCACTTCCCATCTCGGGTTCATTCCCCAGGGGTTGGCCACGTTCCAGGAGGGCAACTCGCTGTTGTACGCGGCGGCGAAGCTGCTGGTCTTTGGTCGCTTCTTGCCGTCGGGCAACCTGGACGTCTTCATAAACTCGGTGGCGATGGCGGGTTGGGCCGGTCTCCTGGTCACGGGGTTGAACCTGATCCCGGCTGGTCAGTTGGATGGGGGACACGTAGCCTACGCGCTGCTGGGCCGAAGGGCCAAGTGGCTGACCTGGGTGGTGGTGGTAGTGATGCTCGGCCTCAGTCCCCTGTGGCAGGGATGGCTGTTGTGGGCAGCGCTAGTGCTGCTGCTGGGTCGAGTCCACGCGGTGCCCCTGGACGATGTGACGCCGCTGCGGACAAAGGACAAGATGCTGGCGTTCCTGGCCATCGCGGTGTTCGTTCTGGTGTTCATACCGGTCCCGATGTCGTTCTGAGAACGCTCGGTGCCGGGCGAAGAGAGTAAAGAAGAGGCGAAACCTTGCTGAGGTTCCACCTCTTTCTTGGTCTTTCTGGCTGGGGGACAGGGATTCGAACCCCGGCTTACTGATCCAGAGTCAGCTGTCCTACCACTAGACGATCCCCCAACGGACAGTTGAATTATAGCATGCCCCGTCCGGCCAAGGCAAACTGCCTATCGGCGGACTGGCGGGGGACAATGCTCGGTCGTTGGCGTCGTTGCCGCGGCGGGCCCATGGCCCGCCGCGATGGCAAGGTTTTTGTAGAAGACGCAATAGAAAGGGTTGACAAGCCCCCGGCCGGGCGGTAGAATGCCCATGAAATCCGACGATTTTAGTAGGAATTAATGGGTGGGGGATAGATGTCGGACGCAACCAGTCTCCAAGATAATGCGACCAATACGACCCAAATAGACCTCGATCGAACTCTTCTTATCGAAGACCTCCACGCCTCCGTCGACGGGAAGGAGATCCTCAAGGGCGTCAACCTCCAGATCACAAAGGGGCAGGTACACGCCCTCATGGGCCCGAACGGCTCCGGCAAGAGCACCCTGGCTAACGTGCTGATGGGACACCCCAAGTACGAGGTCACCAGGGGACGAGTTCTCTTCAAGGGGCAGGACCTGCTACAGCTATCGACGGACGAACGCGCGAAGCTGGGCATATTCCTCGCCTTCCAATACCCAATCTCGGTGTCCGGCGTGCCGGTGGCTAACTTCCTTCGCTCCTCCATGAAGGCGGTTCGCGGCGATGAGATGCCGGTCCGAGAGTTCAGGAAGCTGCTTCGCGGCCAGATGGAGCTGCTGAAGGTGGACGAGACCTTCGTCACCCGCTACCTGAACGAGGGCTTCTCCGGGGGCGAGAAAAAGAAGAACGAGGTCCTCCAGATGGCGCTGCTTCGTCCGGAGATTGCCATCCTGGACGAGACCGACTCCGGTCTCGACATCGATGCCCTTCGCACGGTGTCCGAGGGCGTGAATGCTCTTCTTGGCCCCGAGATGGGGGTGCTCATCATCACCCATTACCAGCGGATCCTTGACTACATCAAGCCGGACGTGGTGCACGTCCTGGTCAACGGTCGGGTTGTGCGAACTGGGGGACCAGAACTGGTAAGGCAGTTGGAGTCCGAAGGGTACGATCCGATTATCAGAGAGGTGGAAGAAAATGGCCACCAGCCCAGCTGACATCGGAGCAGGCGAATACAAGTACGGCTTCCACGATCCCGAAGACTACGCTTTCAAGGGCCGCCGTGGCCTTTCCGAGCGGGTGGTCGAGGAGATCAGTCGAATGAAGGGCGAGCCGGGCTGGATGCGAGAGTTCCGCTTGAGGGCCTACAGACAGTTCGTGGCTCGGCCGGTGCCCACCTGGGGGGCCGACCTCTCGGAGATAGACTTCGACAACATCTTCTACTACGTCCGCCCTACCGACAAACAGGGACGAAACTGGGAGGAAGTGCCTGAATACATCAAGAACACCTTCG
>DAHXJB010000062.1:0-8548 GCA_027372455.1 Chloroflexota bacterium
CTCTGTCGGTTCCGAGAACCAGACCCTAGAGTCTGCCCGCCCGCGATATCCGCATCATGCTGTTCCATGGAGGGTCGCTCGAAGGGTTCCGTCGCCCAGTCTTCCCATCGCGACTGCACGAAGCCGCCGGCAAGGAATACCCCGAGGATCACGAACCCCACGAGGAATCCGCCGTGGAGGTTGGCCCAGAGCGCCATCATCGGGGGTAGCAGCAGCAGCGGCCTCAGCGAACCGGTGGACCGATGGCGCATCAGGGCCCGGGTCCACAGTACCGCCAGCAGGATCGTGAAGAGGTGGGGTCTGGCGAGCCAGTGCATCGAACTGGCGAGGGCGCCTGCCGTTACCAGCCCGACGGCCACGAACGGATTGGCGCCATCTCGCACTGCCCAGCGCATCAATAACAGGAAAGGCAACGCGGCGATCGCGGCCGCGAGGGTTGCGACCCCGGCGAGCCCTAACCGAAGGTAGACGGCCGCGAAGATCACCTCCGAGAGCCATTCGTAGGGCGTGAATGGTTGCCCTCCCTTCGTGTAGGAGAACAGATCTACAGTGGGGATTGTGCCGGTTGCCAATATCCGCTGCCCGACCGCCAGGTGCCTTGCAAGGTCGCCATCGGCGTTGAGAAGCTGTTGAGAGCGCAACCCGAGGACCAGCCCGAGCAGGGCGATGAACAGGATGTCGGCCATGGAGGGGAAGAACCAGGGCAGCCAGCGCGGTATTCCAGTTTGTTTGCCCTTCGAGTTCATAGGTCTCTCGCCACCACGATGCCCCAGATAGATGCACAACCGGCTTCACGGAGGGCTCGCGCGCAATCCTCCAGGGTAGCCCCCGTCGTGCAGACGTCGTCCACAATCCCGACTCGCTGTCCGGCTAGTTCGCTGCCATCTCGACAACGAAAGGCGTCTCTTACGTTGCTCTGTCGGGCGGATGCCCTCAGGCCGGCCTGGGCCGAGGTTTCCCGACATCGTTCAAGCGGCTCTGCTACCGGAGTTCCCAGCTCACTTCCCACTTCTCGCGCCAGCAGCACCGACTGGTTGTAGCCTCGTTCGGCCAAACGTTTGGGGTGAAGGGGCACGGGGACCAACAGGTCTATCTGGAGCGGTCTTCGCCGCATTTCCTGACCGACCAGCCGCGCCAACGGCCCCGCGAGACTCCGACGATGCCGATACTTGAAGCTGTGGATGGCCTGCCGAATCACGCCGTCGTAGACGCAGGCCGCTCGAATCCCGGCCAGCGGTCCCTCATATCGGGCGCAGGTCGGGCAGAGGGCCCCCAGCCTCGACCGGCGCCCGCAGCGAGGGCAAGAGCTAGCATCGAGCGACCGCATGGTAGAGAGGCAGTCCTGGCAGAGATCCACGCCCCGAAGTCCGCATCCCACGCAACGGGAAGGGAAGAACAGGGCCAGGAGTGGCTGCAGGTCAATCCTCACGCTTCGAAGACCAGCTTGTCTCCCACACGGGTACCGGTCTCTTCCAGTGTGCCGGCCGGGAGTTCCAGTACGGTTCGGGCTTTGAAGACGTAGCGGCTCATTCTCCAGGGTCCTATCTTTCGGGCTATGTGGACGATCGAGCCATCCCTGCTGAGGAAGGCCGCGTCGATGGGGAAGGCCATGCCCCAGGTGTGGATGCCGGAGCAGGGATCGATCAGCAATCCCTCCCCTGGCTCCAGGGTCTTTCGTCCCAGCAAGCCTCGCGATCTAGCCCACAAACTGACCGCGTGCTGCACCTTGAGGGCCACGACGACATCTCGACTGGAGTTAATGGCTTTCATTGGACCTCGAGGGGTGCGGTTGCCATTCTCAGAAGCTTCCTCCACCCAGAAGGCTCGGGATGGATGGACCCAGGATCACGATGAACATGGACGGAAAGATCAGCAGGATCATGGGAAACAGCATCTTCAGGGGAGCCTTGGCAGCCGCCTCTTCGGCCCGCTGCCTTCTCAGCAGCCGTATCTGCTCAGATTGCACCGAGAGCACTCGGGAGACGCTCACTCCCAATTGATCCGCCTGGATGATGGCCGACACGAAGGTGTTCAGGTCCGGGACCTCGGTGCGGTTGACCATGTCTTTCAGGGCGTCCCTGCGCGATCGTCCCATGCGAACCTCTGCCAGCATCCTCCGAAACTCCTTGGCCAGCGCGTGATCCGCCTTCTCCGTCAGGCGCTGCACCGCGGCGTCGAAACCCAACCCGGCCTCCACGCTGATCACCAGCAGGTCGAGAGAATCGGGCATGGCTTGCTGGATCTCTTTCTGCCGAGACTTGATCTTGGAGCTAAGCCACAAGGTGGGTATGTAATAGCCGATCCCGCCCCCGGCCAGTCCCAAGAGCGCCGCGGTAGCCACGTCGGCTCCTGCCAGGCCCATCAGCAGGAAGACCAGCCCGGCCATGGCGATCACGCTGACACCCAGGACGCCGAGGAAATCGTTCGCGCTCAGGTTGTTGGGGTTTCCGGCCAGTGCCAACCGTTTCTGAATGCCGCTGAACCCCGGGTCGTCGCTCCCCCTGCGCCTTCTCTTCGGCAGGAAGCGGGTGATGATGCGGGCAACCTGAAGGATCATGGGGCGGAGCACCCGATCCGCGAAGGGCCGCGAGAGCTCGATCTCTTCCAGGGTCGTCGGCCGCTCAGCGAACTGCGACAGCCGGGCACGGATCGGGTCCGGAGCGGTCGCGGGGATGGAGATGCCTATCATAATGAGCAGGATTGCCAGCGCAGCCGTAACCCCAAGCAGTATCGACATCGAGTCCCTCTAACCTCCAGCTAATCGCCCTTCAGACTTCAATGGCGACGATCTTGCGGATGGCGATGAAGCCCAACACGATGCCCAGACCGCCGCATATGGGCATCAATATGTACCAGCCTGGCATGAACAGCTTCATAATATAGGAAGGGTTCAGCAGCAGCAGCACCCCCGTGAGAGCCAGGGGCAATCCGGCTATGATATATCCCGCCATCGATTGCTGGGCGGTCAGCACCTTGATCTCGCCCTTGATCCGCACCCTCTCTCGGATGGTGTTGCCGATGGTGTCCAGGATCCTGGAGAGGTTTCCTCCCACTTCGTGCTGCACCTTGATGGCGGTGACCATGAGATCAAGATCGTCGCTGTTGATCCTGCGGACCAGGTTCTCCAGTGCTTTCTCTGGAGCCAGCCCCAGCCCTACCTCCCTGACCACGCGGCCAAACTCCTCTCCCATGGGCGGAGGGGTCTCCCTGGCCACTAGCTCCATCGCCTGCAGCAGGCTGTATCCGGATCGAAGCGAGTTGGCCATGATCCCGATGGTGTCTGCCAGTTGATTGTTGAAGGCGATCACACGCTTTCGCTCTCGATTCCTGACGTACCACCGAGGAAAGTACATGGAGGCGAGACCGAAGATGCAACCGACCAGGAAGCTGTGAGAGATCAGAGAGGCCAAGGTCGTGGTTACCAAAGCGAACATCGCTGTGATAACCAGGTACTCAGAAACAGTTAGCTTCAGGTCCGCTCTGGCCAGATCCAGCGCTATCTGCTGTGCGAAACCTTTGTTGGCGACGGCCCTTTCCACGGTCCTGGTGACCGCGTCGGTGATAGGCGCGCTGCGCTGCCGCTGCTCCTCATGCTCGCCCGATTCTCGCCCCCCGACCTGCCTGCTCCCATATCGGGCCAATCTGTCGCTGATCAGACCGCGAGAAGGCTGGATCGCCCAAGCCAGCCCGACAGCCACCAGCAGGAGCGCGGCAAAGGCGACGATGCTCAACAGGTAGGGCATGGGGGCCTCCTAGAAGAATCTCTCGTTGATGCCGAAGACCGAGGGCGATAGGTGTATGTTGGCTTCCTCGATCTTGGTCATGAACTTGGGGCGGATCCCGGTCGGCTTGAGTCGGCCGATGATCTTCCCCCCCTCTTCGCCCTGTTGCTCGAAGACGAAGATGTCCTGCAGTACGATAATGTCGCCCTCCATTCCCTGGACCTCGGTGACGTTGACAACACGCCGCGAGCCGTCTCGTAACCGAGCTTGCTGGATGATCAGATCGAGGGCCGCGGAGATCTGCTCTCGGATCGCCCTGTGAGGCAGATCCATGCCGGCCATCAGCACCATGGTCTCGAGGCGAGAGAGAATGTCTCGCGGTGTGTTGGCGTGCCCTGTGGTCAGCGATCCGTCGTGGCCGGTGTTCATCGCCTGGAGCATGTCCAGTGCTTCGGCGCCTCGACACTCGCCTACCACTATCCGGTCGGGCCTCATTCGGAGGGCGTTGATCACCAAATCGCGGATCCGAACGGCCCCCTTCCCCTCGATGTTTGGAGGGCGGGATTCCAGCCGCACCACATGCTCCTGTCGGAGCTGCAGCTCCGCCGCATCCTCTATGGTCACTATCCGCTCGTCATCCGGGATGAAGCTGGAGAGGACGTTCAGAAGGGTGGTCTTGCCGGAACCGGTGCCACCCGACACGATGATATTCAGTTTCGACTTCACGCATGCTTTCAGGAAATCCGCCAGCTCCGGGGTCATACTGCCGAAGCGGATCAGGTCATCCACCGTGAGCGGGGTCTTGGAGAACTTTCGGATCGTGACGGAGGGCCCTATCAGCGACAGGGGCGGGATGATGGCGTTCACGCGAGAGCCGTCTGGCAAGCGGGCATCCACCATGGGCGAGCTCTCGTCGATGTGACGACCCAGGGGCGCGACTATTCGGTCGATGATCCGCATGACGTGCTCGTCATCATCGAACTCGATGTCGCTCTTCCGAAGTTTCCCCTGTTGCTCGACGTAGACCGCTTTGGGACCATTGACCATGATCTCCGAGACGGTGGCATCCTGAAGCAGCGGTTCTATTGGGCCGAGCCCCCGGATCTCAGCGTACACTTCCTCAAACAGCCGCTGACGCTCGATGCGGGTTAGGACCACTCCTTCCTGTTCGATCACCTGGTCGAAAAGTAGTTGGATCGAGTGTCTCACCTGCGCTTCGTTGCTCAGATCGCTCCTGGGATCCAATTCGGCTATAACCTTGGCTTGAACGCGGGTCTTGAGATCGCGGGATATGCTGCGTCCCGGATCGGTTTGAGGTGAGGTCGATGGCCGTCGAGCGGGCGTCTCCGGCGACGAAGAGGGCGAACTGGCCGTGGCGTTCCCGGTTCCGTTCCCAGTTGGCGGTGCGATCGGTTGTGGCGAGGGCGGGGCATAGCCTTCGATGCGCTTGAGAAGTCCCATCAATTGGGTCCTTTCCTAGAGACAAATGGGGCAAGGGCACCAAGTCTCAACTTTCCCAAACCCAGGTTGGCCTTAGCGTCATGGTTTCCGCGGACTGTGGTGTTGCTCTTCACCTGTACGGTCTCGGCATCGGCTTCGGTCATAACCAGTCGGGCGACATTGAGCAGGCTCTTGGCTATCGAACTGTCGGGCTGTGAGATCACCACCGGTATCCCCTGGTTCACGGCGGTCGTCATCAACTGCCAGCCACTGGAGATGCTCCCCGAGATCTTGAATCGGATGTTCTGCTCGATGTCTTCAACTCGAATGCCGCCCGCGCTGTCCGCTCTGTTGAGCACCAGGGCCAGTTTCCCCTCAGGGTAGTGCAGAGCCTCTGCTACCTCCAGGAACAGCTTGACGTTCTTTATTGCCGGCATCTCCAGGGTTGCCAGCAGGAGGATCCGATCTGAGAGATCCAACACTGCCAAAACGGTGTCCTCAAAGGTAGGGGGGGTGTCTACCACCACGTAGTCGTAATGGGATTTCAGTTGGGTCAGGATCGTTCGCAGGTGATCGGCACTGATCAGCTCTGCCAGTTCCGGACGTGGGGGGCTCGCCAGCACCTTGATCCCCGAACTGTGTTCCACCAGCACCCGATCTAGCGACTCCCTGTCCAGACTCCTGAGGCTGGGGATGAGGTCTGAGATGGTGGTGTGGGGGTGCAGGTTTAGCATCACAGCCACGTCGCCGAAGACCAGATTGCAGTCGACCAGGGCTACCCTCTTCCCCGTCAGTGATCGAAGTGCCACGGCGAGGTTGGTGGCTATCGTGGTGCGACCAACCCCACCCTTTGGGCTGAATAGTGAAATCAGGTGTCCGGAAGCTGCGGATTCCTGCTCCGGTGCCGGCGCAGCCGGTGCAGGCTTCAGCGCCGCGGCCAGCCGTGTCCTCTTGTCCGCCGAAAGCTCATACACGTGTCTAATGCTGTCTGCCAGTTCATCGCCGGTGAACGGTTTCACCAGATACTCTCGTGCCCCGGCCAGCATGGCTCGTCGCAGGTAGTCTGGCTCACCCTGGACCGACATCATGATCACTTCGCACTCGGGTATCGTGGCGGAGATCGCCTCGGTAGCGGCGATACCGTCCATCCCTGGCATGTTGATGTCCATCAAGATGACGTCCGGGCGCAGCTCCTTGGCCAACTGGATGGCCTGGTGCCCATCGCCGGCCGAGCCAGCCACCTCGATGTCCTTCTCGAAATAGAGCAGTTTGGAGATGCTCTCCCTGGTATCCGCAAAGTCGTCTACGATCAGGACCCTAATCTTCTGGGTCAAGGGTTCCTCCGTCCGCGTTGCCCTCAGTCTGGACCGACTACTGTAAGGGCTCGGCCAGGGTGAACTTGAACTTTTTCAGGATGTAGCTGGCGGTCACAGCTTCTGTAGAGACAGGTTCCTTGTCCGAGGGATGCCTCAACACCAGATCTATGGTGCCTCCAGAGTCCTTCGCCCACTTCAGTATCAGGGCGTCCTGGTGACTCAACTCAAATGTGATCCCTTTGCCCGAGGTGGCGTTGCCAGCGGGCTGTCCCGCCGCGGGGAAGCTGCCCACCCTCAGGACCTCCATGTCTTGAAGCAGGGTTTGGGTTACCTGCGGCAGGGCCACAGCGGCCTGAGCCTGCTGTCCCTGGGGCGGAGTCTGAGTTCGAGGTAACGGGAGAGTGAGTAGCATGTCCACCCGATCGCCGGGTCTGATTGCCCCGGTAGCGGTGAGCAGATCGTTGCCCGGAAGAGTCACCGCCACCATCCCTTCTTTCAAGGCGAAGGAGGGACCGGTCTTGCCACTACTGTCGGCCAGTGTCGACTGGACCACCACCTCATTCTTGTAGATCCGGGTGAGGGGATACTTTCCCACCACACTGCTCAGCTTGCTGGCAGCTTCCACCGGCACTACCTCTGATGGAACCTCGGCCAACGCGACCGCGGAGGCGGGGATGGGGACCCGTTCCGGCAGGTCTGTCGTTGCCACAACCACCTCCACGGTGGGGGTGCGCTTGGCGATCGCCGCCGCCTGCTCCGATTGGTTGTACACGACTATGCCTACCCCCAGCGCAAGCAGGATCCCGACGATGATCAGGATGAAGCCAACTCGTTTTCTGTTCAACTGAGGAACCCCCAACAGAGTCGATGGCTAACTATCTTGTGACAAGAAAGATCGAATCATGGTGTTGTGGTGCCGGCAACGTCTGGACTGGTATTGTCCGAATCTCCACCGGCGTTGAATGCCCGAACTCGATACCAGTAAGTGGTTTTGTGGGTCAGTCCACTGTCCGTGAAGGTCGTTACGTTGGGGCCGACGCTTCCGGCCGGGTTCCAGACGGTCGATCCGTCCCGGCGGCGATCGATGTAGAAACCCTGCTCGTTCGATGAGTTGTCCTGCCAGCTGAGGGTGATGGTGTACTTGCCCTCCTCGGTGACGGCCAATCCGGATGGCGCGGCGGGAGGCGACGGCGTCG
The DNA here is from genome assembly GCA_027372455.1 of Chloroflexota bacterium. GTDB lineage: Bacteria > Chloroflexota > UBA6077 > UBA6077 > UBA6077 > JAJYNT01. Next base: position 7,675 of record DAHXJB010000062.1, read on the forward strand.
CCGTGGGGGTGGCCGTTGGCGCCGGGGTAGGCGCGGTTGTAGGCGTTCCTGTGGGAGTGGCCGTGGGACCACCTGGCGTTGCTGTGGGCGTTACCGTCGCCGGAGTTGCCGTCGCGGTTGGCGTGGGCGTGTTCGTCGGCACGAGAGGTGGGGTCGGCTGCGGCGTGACCGTGAGGTTGTTCTGCACCATCCGGACCGCGAACTGATTACCGGTTGTCGGGATGGTGGACGAGTCCAGTACCGGCAGCAGATTCTGGAACGTGCCCATGATGTATTTGTGAGCGCCCTGATCCTGTACCTGCGTTATCTCAAACTGGGCCAACCCCACGATGTGGTACGGGTCACCCTGGCTGTAATGCGAGTTGTCGAACACCAGAATGGTCACCGTGGTGTTCAGTCGGTAGTTCTCAACTGCATGCAGGTCCGAGGTTCTGACCCCGGGGTCTGACTGCAGGTAGGAGGGTATCGGCAGAACTGGACTGTAGCTGCCATGGCTCGGGTCGGGTTCGACGTAGAACTGATCGCAGTTCTGGGTGGGGTCCCCATTGGGGGGCTGGATCGGGAAACCGTACTGGATCCAGTTCTTCACGTCGCTGTTCCCGCTCCCACCACAGGGACCGTTGAAGTCCACCCATCCACGAGTGTCACTGTCCCACAAAGTGTAGCTTCCGCCAACATTGAAACTTTGTTGGGAGACTGCCATCGGCATGAGGTCGGGTCCCTTAATCTCCGGCTCGAAGGACATGGAAGAGGATCTCGCCGCGGAAGCGAGGGCACCAATGCCGATGACCGAGGCGAAGTAGGTCTTGTAGCGGATCTCGGTTCTCACCTGTACCCCAGCCACATCGTCGAGTGAACCAGAATAGGAATTCAC
>DAHXJB010000319.1:0-2559 GCA_027372455.1 Chloroflexota bacterium
CTCGTACACCACCTGCTCGATCTCCGGGATCGCCTCGGTGTCGCTGTCAACCCGGACGGTCATGGGGTTGTGAAGGTGGCGCTTGACCGTCGACATGATCCACTCGGGGACCGTCGCGGAGAAGAGCACCGTCTGTCGCTCCTCGGGCATCAGGGAGAGGATCTTCTCCACATCCGGCGCAAAGCCCCTGTCCAGCATCTCGTCGCCCTCGTCCAGGACGAAGATCCGCAGATGCTGGGGCAGCAGGTTTCCCTGCCACAGGTGGTCCAGGACCCGCCCCGGCGTGCCGACGACTATCTGCGCCCCGTTCAGCAGCGCCTCGCGCTCGGGATCCAAGGGTCTGCCACCGTAGATCAGGGTCGACCACAACCGGTGAGGCTTGGCCAGCCGCTCCATCACGTCGGCCACCTGGATCGCTAGCTCCCGAGTGGGGGTGAGGATCAGGGCCTGAATCCCGCGAACCATGGGGTCACACCGTTCGACGATGGGGATGCCGAAGGCGAGGGTTTTGCCGGAACCGGTACGAGCCTGTCCGACCACGTCCAGTCCCTGCATGATGGGGAGGATTGCCTCAGCCTGGATGGGGGTGGGGACGGTGATCCCCATCCCCTCCAACCCGGCCAGCGTCTCTGGCCGCACATTGAGTTCGGTAAAAGAGGCTACCTTATCTACCAACGGCTTTGGCTGCTCCGCTGCGTCTCGAAGCAGTCCGAGCAGTAGACGGGGCGGTCGCTTCGGGGCTCGAAGGGTACCTGGGTATCCTTGCCGCACTGAGCGCAGACGGCGGGGAACATCTGCCGCTCCCGTCGATCGGATCCGCCCTGGCTTCGCTTGCGGGCGGCCCGGCAGTCGGGGCACCTGGTCGGCTCGTTGGCGAACCCCTTGTTGGCGTAGAATTCCTGCTCGCCCGCGGTGAACACGAAGGACGTGCCACAGTCTCGGCAGGTTAGGGTCTTGTCTTGCATCTCGCGCTGACTCCTTAGGTCAGAAAAATTGGGCTGGTCGGTCAGCGCGACAGGGGGAGGGGAGAACAGAAGGGCCAGAAGGCCCTACGCCAAGCCCATCCGAAGTTGCAGACTGCCGATTCCTACCACTCCCGACAGTATAGCACAAGTTGCACCGTTGTGCCATTGTCTATAACCCTCTTGTTAACGGTCCCTCAATTGGCCTTTCCTGTCATGCTGTGCGAACTCAACCTTCCAGCCGGATTCGGTGCCAAGATCCTTCAACGGCGAGCCAAGGGGCTTCAGCCCGATTGGAGCCGGCATCGCTTATGAGGTATCATGGCATTCCGCGAGTCGCTGTTTCCTTGAAGCCTAACGACGGGGGAACGTGTCCCTCGTTTCAACCACCTGGACCTCCATTTCGGACAGCAGAAAGGGATGAAGGAATAGCCGTTGAAGTACCGATTTGCTGATAGGATGGACAAACCCCACCGATCCTTTGTCACCGAGATCCTCAAGGTTACCGAAGACCCTGAGATGATCTCCTTCGCCGGGGGGCTGCCTAACCCCCGCTTCTTTCCCGTCGAAGAGATTGTCGATGCCACGGCCAAGGTCATGGCCCGGGATGGCCAGGGCATTCTCCAGTACTCCACCACCCAGGGCTACCTGCCGCTGAGGGACTACATAGCCCGTCGGTACCGGGAGAAGAAGGGGCTGCAGCTTTCTGCCGAGAACATCCTGATCACCAACGGCTCTCAGCAGGGCTTCGACCTGATCGGCAAGGTCTTCCTGAACAAAGGGGACGGGATCCTCCTGGAGCGCCCCGCTTACCACGGCGCAATCCAGGCCTTCGGCATGTACCAGCCCACCTTCGAGACGGTGCCCCTGCTGGAGGATGGGATCGATCCCGAACTGCTGGATAGCTCCTGCCGGATCGCGGGGATGAAGCTGCTGTACACGGTGCCCAACTTCCAGAACCCCTCCGGGTTGACCTACTCCGACGCCAGGCGAGGGGAGGTCGCTCGCATCTTAGGTCGCCACGACCTGATGCTGGTCGAGGACGATCCCTACGGCGAGCTGCGCTTCCGGGGCGAGCACCTGCCCACCCTGAGGAGCTACCTGGACAGCACCCTTCTGCTGGGCACCTTCTCGAAGACCGTCGCCCCCGGGCTGCGGCTCGGGTGGGCCTGCGCCGAGCGGCAGGTGATCGAGCAGCTTACCTATGGCAAGCAGGCCACCGACTTCCACTCCAACAACTTCGCCCAGAGGGTTCTCCACCAGTACCTGATCGATAACGACGTCGACGCCCACATCGCCGTGCTGACCGCTGCCTACAAGGAGCAGGCAGAGCGGATGCTGTCTGCCATTGCCGCCCACTTCCCGCCCGAGATCCGCTACACCAGGCCCGAGGGAGGGATGTTCATCTTCGCCACCCTTCCCGACGGCCTTTCCGCCCTGAAGCTCTTCGACCTGGCGGCCCGCGAGAAGGTGGCCTTCGTTCCCGGCCAGGCCTTCCATCCCTACGGGGTCGGGGGCGACGACTGCCTGCGGCTGAGCTACTCCACCTCCGACGGGGAGACCATCGCCGAGGGGATCCGGCGGCTGGCCAGGGTGA
>DAHXJB010000071.1:0-4921 GCA_027372455.1 Chloroflexota bacterium
AGAAGGTGCGCGAGTACGAGGTCCAGGTGTTGAACCGGGTGGTGGCCACAGACTTCATAACCGACGGCGACGAAGTTGTGGGAGCCACCGGGTTCGGCGTCCGAGACGGCAAGTTCTACATCGTCAAGGCCAAGGCGACCATTGTTTCCACCGGGGGTGCCGCGGGCATCTACAAACCATACACAGCGGATGGGATCGACAGCCACCACCAGCTGTGGTACTGCCCCTTCAACGTCGGCACCGGCTACGCCATGGGGATCAGGGCCGGCGCTGAGATGACCACATTCGAGATGCGCTGGTGCGCGACCCGGACCAAGGACTTCAACGGCCCCATAGACACCATCTCGGTGGGCTACAACACCCCGATGATCAATGCAAAGGGGGAAAAGATACTTCAGAAGCACTATGCCCACATGGGAGGCGAGGCAGCGCCCCGCTTCATCCGCGCCAACGTCCCCATGGAGGAGTGGCGCGAGGGCAGGGGGCCCTGCTTCGTCGATACCCGGGAGATGACCCCGGAACAGATCCGGGACATGAAGATGGACTATCTCAACGAGCGCCCCTCCTTTGTGCTGATGCTGGCGAGCCGGGCCCAGGACCTCACCAAGGAACCGATCGAAGTCTACGGCAACGACCCCTACATAGTTGGCGGCCACACCGCCAGCGGCTACTGGGTGGACATGGCTCGCAGCAGCACGCTGCCCGGTCTGTTCGCCTCGGGGGATGTCGCCGGCGGCACGCCAAACAAGTTCGTCAGCGGCTGTGCCGCGGAGGGAATGCTGGCGGCCCGGGGGGCCGTTGACTACATCGCTGCCTCCCGCGGGACGGGTAGCGTGGACGACACCAAACTTGCCGCCGAGAGGGCCCGGATCTTCGAGCCGGCTTTCCGCCAGGCCACCGAGGGGGATGGCATCATCCCCAAGGAGATGGAGGAGCGGATGCAGCGGCTCATGGACGAGTACGCCGGAGGGATACACCAGTTCTTCCGAATGAATCGTGAGGGGCTGGAGTACGCGCTGAAGAACATACTCATCCTCAAGGATCAGACCAAGTACCTCGTCGCCAGGGACCTCCACGAGCTTATGGAAGCCCACGAGGTGATCGACCGTCTCGACGTAGCCGAAGTGCTGCTGCACCATCTGATGTTCCGTGAAGAGACCAGGTGGCCGGGCTGGCAAACTCGGACGGACTTCCCGGAAAAGGACGATGCGCGCTTCGACTGCTTCGTCAATTCCAGGCGCGATCCCGCCACGGGCCAGATCCACGTCTCCACGAGACCGTACGAGCAGATTGTGCCTGGCGACCGTTTCATGCCGTGAGCAAAGAGATGGACAACCTTCGATACGCGATCCAAATCAAACCGATACCCTGCGGGAGGTGACGGAGTTGCCGCCGAGAGTGATAGTCGACAAGTGCGACGGGTGCAAGGCAGAGAAAGAGTCCCTGTGCGAGCAGATCTGCCCGGGAGACCTGATGACCCTCAACGCGCAGACCGGCAAAGCCTATTGCAGATCCACCAGGGACTGCTGGGACTGCATGTCATGCGTCAAGATATGCCCCCAAGGGGCGCTAGAGACGAGATTGCCCTATCAGTTGGGTTACTACCCTGCCAAGCTGATACCTCTAATGGGCACCGATCGTATCACCTGGACCTGCATAAGCAAGGACGGCCAGGTCGAACGATTCGTAATGCGAACGCGTAACTCATAGCTCGCGATACAGCGCCTCTCCAGGCCGCGCGCAGCGCCTGAACCGGGCTGCGGTCACCGGAGCGTTCCTGCTCCGGCGCTGCCCGCGTTCGGCGCCGGAGCGCCGGCCTTTGGGGCGAGGAGGATGACACCAAGATGCCCATCGGCCTATACATCTGCCAGTGCAACGGGGAGATATCCAGGATCATTGACACCGCGAGATTGGCCGCCAACATGGCCAAGGCGAAGGGAGTCGGTGTGTCCCGGGAGCACGCCTGCCTCTGCGGAGCCGACGGGCTTGCAGCGATCAAGAGAGACATAGAGGATGGGACTGTCGACAGGGTAGTGGTCGCGGTCTGCTCGCCCAGGACTTACCAGGAGGAGTTCGCCAGGACACTCACGGAGGCGGGTATCAACCGGTATCTCCTGGAGCGGTGCAATCTCCGAGAGCAGTGCGCGTGGCCCCACGCCGACAACCCAGATCAGGCATTTCGCAAGGCCGCATCGCTGGTGGCCATGTCGCTGGCCAGGGCTCGACTCCTGGAGCCCCTCATTCCCTTGACCTTCCCTGCTTCAAACCGTGTGCTGGTAGTAGGTGGGGGCATAGCCGGCCTGAGCGCTGCCCTCGACCTCTCCGCTGCGGGAGCCGAGGTGGTGGTTGCCGAGCAGCAGCCCCATCTCGGAGGCCGTGTGGTTGGCTTCCACCGATACTTTCCAAGAATGTGTCCGCCTCAATGCGGAGTGGACTACATGGTGCAGAAGCTACGCGCGGACTCCCGCGTTAGGCTGCTGACTCAGACCCAGCTGCAGGCGATCAATGGCTCGCCGGGCAGCTTTGAAGCCGAACTGATCCAAGCGCCCAGGTACGTCGCGGTGGAAAGATGTACGGCCTGCGGTGAGTGCGCGGCCGTCTGCCCGGTGTCCCGCGACAATCCCTTCGATTTCGGGCGCAGCGCAACCAGGGCCGCCTATCTTCCTCACGATATGGCCTACCCCAGAGCCTACGTCATCGACCGGGCACTTTGCCCGGAGGGCTGTGACCTCTGCAGCCGGGCCTGTCCTACTGGTGCCATCTGCCTCGACCAGGGAGAGGAGCGATTCAAGCTGCAGGTCGGCAGCGTCGTGGTGGCCACCGGCTGGGAGCCGTACGATGCTTCGCGCCTGGAGCGGTACGGCCACGGGCGTTTCACCAACGTGGTGACCAACCTGGAGTTCGAGAGGCTGGTCTCGCCGACGGGTCCCACCGCCGGGGGTCTGGTACGCCACTCCGATGGCCAGCCCGCCAAGCGGGTCGCCTTCCTCCAGTGCGCCGGAAGCAGGGATCAGGAACACCTGCCCTACTGCTCGCAAATCTGCTGCACCATAACACTGAAGCAGCTCGCCTACGTCAGGGAGGCCGACCCCGACGCGGAGATCTCGGTGTTCTATATGGACCTCCGGGCGGTTGGTGCCTACGAGCGGATGTACAGGGATGCCCAGGAGAAGCACGGCGCCTCCTTCATCCGCGGCAACCCTTACGAACTTGTGGAGGACCCGCGCTCCAAGGAGATCACGGTGCGCGCGGAAGATACCCTCTCCGGACGCCATGTGGAGGTGAAGGTCGACCTGGCCGTGCTAGCTACCGGAATGAAGCCGAGCCCAGCCCCAGAGCAGTTGATCTCCGGCTTGGAGCTCGAACAGGAGTGGGGATTCGCCTCGGGGCACACGCAGTGCTTCCCGATGGACCTCCGACGCACGGGGATCTACCCGGCGGGATGCAGCCAGGGGCCGATGGACGTGTCCTCGGCGGTGAGGAGTGCCGGCGCGGCGGCAATGAAAGCCGTGGCGCTGGCGAGACATCCCCTGGAGATCAACCCTACCGTGCCCGTCGTCGACAAGACCAAGTGCGACAAGTGCAAGCGATGCATGGAGGAATGCCCCTTCGACGCCTGGTACTGGGACGAAACCGGCTACCCTGCTCCCGACCCGCTGAAGTGCCGGCAGTGCGGCACATGCCAGGGAGGGTGCCCCATGCGCGTCATCTCCATCAGGAATTTCAGCATAAAGCAGGTCGCCGGCATGATACAGGCCCTGGACCCCTCCTTCGCCGGAAAAGGGCAGCCTGTGATCCTCGCCCTGCTGTGCGCCAATGATGCCTACGCGGCCGCCGACTTGGCGGGGCAGGCGAGACGAAGCTACCCCGTCAACGTCGTCTCGCTGCCGGTGCTCTGCGCCGGCTCGGTCAACGTGGCTTGGGTGACGGATGCCCTCACCAACGGCGTGGATGGTGTGCTCATTGCCGGCTGCAAGTCGGACCAGTGCCACTTCTTCCATGGCAGCGACCTGGCCAAGACCAGGCTTGGCAATATGCAAGACACCCTGAAGCGGATGATGATCGAGCCGGACCGCATCAGGGTGGTCGATCTGAGCATCACGGACGATGCGGCGTACGCACGACTGATAGAGGAATTCGTTGCCAGCCTTCAGAAATTGGGGCCGAGCCCCTTCAAGGTGTGATCCCTGGCGTGCCGCTTGAGGCTGTGGATGGCCAACGGGGAGAGAGAATGGTCGTAGCTACCGAATCAACTTCACGACAGATGCTCGAGGAGGCAAGGCGCCTGGCTCGATCGTGCTATCAGTGTGGGCGATGCGCCGGTGGATGCCCGATGGCCTTCGCCATGGACATCACCCCTCGGCAAATCCTCAGACTGCTGCAACTGGGCCTCAAGGAGGATGCGTTGCAATCGCACTCGCCGTGGCTGTGCGCCGGATGCTTCGGCTGCTCCTTCTCCTGCCCGAGAGGCGTGGACCTGACGCGGGTGATGTACCTCCTCAGGCAGCAGGCGGCGGCCGAGGGGACATGCAACGAAAGCATCCGCTTCTACCGCGAGTTCGTGGCCGGCATTCGGAGGCGAGGGGCTGTCTACGAGCCCGAGCTGATGCTGGCCTACGCTCGTAGGGTGGGGCTGGAAGCGATTCTCCCCCACCTGCGGATGGGGACGGAGCTGGCGCTTAGAGGCAAGCTGACCTTCAAGCCCCGGTCTATCCCCGCGAAGGAGCAGCTTAGCCGGGTGATCCAACAAGTGATGGAAGGCGGGGAGGAGTAGGAGCAAGATGGAGTATCAGTTCTTCCCCGGCTGTTCCCTTCACGGGACCGCCAGAGAGTACGCCGTTTCTCTCAGGGCGGTGTTCAACAAGCTAGGCCTGACGCTCAACGAGATCGAGGGGTGGAACTGCTGTGGTGCGACGGCGGC
>DAHXJB010000072.1:0-2949 GCA_027372455.1 Chloroflexota bacterium
AGAAGGTCTCCCTGATCGAGTCGGTAAACCCGGAATGGCTGGACTTGAGCGCCCAGTGGCAGTAACGAAGAGATGCTTCGCTGGCGCTCAGCATGACATGGTGCAGGATGTCCTGTTTCCGCAAGCCGCCGTACACTGCCCGTGCCGCGCGTGTGCCCATGGGGGCACCGTTCTTGCACGATGATTATCAAGGAGTGCGCCACGTACATGTCACCGGAAGAGAGGCCCCACGATGGCAATCGGATGGGTCAGGACGATCAAGGCAGGGAGCTTGGTTCTGGGCATGTCCTTGCTTCTGGGGCTATCAGGCACGCCGGCGGAAAGCGCGGCGCTGGAGGCCGACGACGGCCAGTGCCGCATCACTCTGGGGTTCGCGAGCATCCGTGAACTGATCAAGCAGGCGGAAGGCTCGGATAAGGTGGGCGACTGCCTGGAGGATGCGAGCTACGACGCTTGGGGAGACGCGACGCAGCGTACCACGAACGGGTTGCTGGTCTGGCACCAATCCAACACTTGGACGGGTTTCACCGATGGCTACTACACCTGGGTCAACGGGCCTCTTGGCATGGAGAAACGCCTCAACGACGAGAGACTGCCAGGGGAAGTTGGTCCCAAAGCCCCGAGTCTGGTGTCTTACCTTTATGTAATGGGTGCCGGGTTTGGGACGCTGGCCCCCAAGGATGGCTCCACCGACACACTCGTGCTCACCCTGGTCAACTACAGCCCGGACGTCGTCCACTGAACACGTGACCATGTTCATCGATGCGGTTCGGTGATCAGCGGCTGCACCATCCAGCTGGACCGAACTGAAGTCAATCTCTCCATCAGGGAGAAGTTGACACCAACAGTTGAGGATCTCTTCCTTCCAATTGTTGAGCGTGCACAGCCTCTGCCGCGAAGAGCTCTGCGATCTGACGGTGTGACGGTGGGCACCATTGCGGCATCGTGAACGGTTGTGCGATACTCTGGCAATTCGATTGAGGCCGATTAGGGGTATGGAATTGGAGCGTCCGGTAACTATGCACGGTGCCAGTCATGGCGGCTCCCGCAAACCGGAACGTACCTTAGGATTCAGTCTTGGTACGCCCGCGATCCCGTGTGGCATCCGGGCTAGTGGTTCGTGCTCCATTTCCGGCATTGGTACCGGCTCCTCTTCCATTTCCATCCGTGGTGGATGTGGACGGAAGGAGCAGCGAGATCCCCCGTAAGAGCCTCTTTACAGCATTAGTCAGCCAAAGTGGGGCGGCTCACGAGAGGGATCTCGGGGCCGCCCCTTTCGTTGCGAGGCGCGGCTAGCCCCACTCTATGCAATCGGGGAAATCCAAGTGCCGCGCGGGTGGAGGGAGAGGAAGATGAGATTACGCAGAAGCCAGTTGGCAGTGCCGGGGGCGAGCCCCAAGATGATCAGACAGGCGGCCGCGTCGGGTGCCGACGAGGTGTTTCTGGATCTTGAGGACTCCGTGGCCCCGTCCCGCAAGGAGGAGGCGCGGGCCAACGTGATAGAGGGACTGAAGAATCTCGACTGGTCGGGCAAGACCGTCAGCGTGCGGATCAACGGGCTCGGGACATCGCTTGCCTACCGGGACATTATCGAGATAGCCGAGGAGGCGGGCGAGCAGCTGGACACCGTTATGGTGCCGAAGGTGGCTCGGCCCGAGGACGTCTATTTCGTGGATACGCTACTCTCCCAGATTGAGCGGCGCACGGGCCTGTCCAGGCGCATAGGCATCGAGGTGCTGATCGAGACCGCAGAGGGGCTAGTGAACGTTGAGAAGATAGCGTTCGCAGGTCTCCGGCTTGAGAGCTTGATCTTTGGCGCCGGGGACTTCGCCGCCTCAATCGAGGTGCCGAGCCTCAACATAGGCGCTCAGCCGATCAGTTACCCATCGCACCTCTGGCACTTTCCGATGATGCGGATAGTTACGGCGGCAAGAGCAGCTGGACTTCAGGCGATCGACGGGCCCTACGGAGCATATCAGGACCTGGAGGGGCTGAGGGTGGCGGCCGGCACGGCAAGGGCGCTGGGCTTCGACGGCAAGTGGGCGGTGCACCCCGCCCAGATCGAGGTGGTCCACCAGCTGTTCACGCCAACGGAGGAAGAGGTGAGGCAAGCGAGCGCGTTCGTCGAGCACTACAGCAACCTCTCCGCCGGAAGTGGAACGGGGGTGATGACCCTGGGCGGGCAAATGGTGGACGAGGCCTCGCTGAAGATGGCGCAGCAGGTCTTGAGACGAGCAGAGCTCGCGGCGGGGCCGAGGGTTGGGACGCTGGTTTAGCAACTATTACCAGGGGAGGACGAAACGGATGTGTAGAGACTCAGTGCACGCAGCCGCAAAAGGCGGCCTGGAAGACGTAGTTGCCGGTAAGTCGGCCATCAGTTCAGTGGACGGGCTCGCACCCAGGCTCGCCTATCGTGGGATAGATGCTCTGGAACTGGCAGCCCGCTCCACCTTCGAGGAAACTGCCTACCTTCTCTGGCACGGAGAGCTGCCTACTGTGGGCAGGCTCTCGCTCCTGGAGGAGCGGCTCTCATGCAGTCGCGACCTGCCCTATCCCATCGTCCGGATGGTCATGGAATTCCCTCAGGCATCAGAGCCAATGATGGTCCTTCGGACGGTGGTATCGGCTCTTGAGATGTACGATCCGGACGGCCCGGAGCACCATCACGACGTGGATCTGTCCAGGGCCATCCTGCTGACCTCATGCGTGCCCACCATCATCGCCTATCACCACCGGGCCCGACTGGGGCAGCAACTGGTCGAGCCAAGGCATGACCTATCTCTGGCCGCAAACTTCCTCTACATGCTGAGCGGCGAGGCACCTTCGAGCCATGCTGCCAGGGTGCTGGACCAGTGTCTGGTGCTCCATGCCGATCATGAACTCAATGCATCAACCTTCGCTGCCCGGGTGGCTGCTGCAACCCTATCCGACATGTACTCGGCGGTGACA
>DAHXJB010000080.1:0-7164 GCA_027372455.1 Chloroflexota bacterium
CAGAGATGCAGACGATAGATATTTGTGGTGCATGCCCGACCTCGGGACACTGAGCGAGTAGCTGCCCTTCCTTGGTGGCCACGCAATCAGCACACGTCAACAGATTGGGTATTTACCATGTGGATACAGCTGCCTAGCAGGATCTTTGCCTGTTAGCAGCGACAGACCTGCGGAGCCACGCACCCTGGAGCAAAACCCTTAACCCTAGGAGTCTCAAAGTGAAACTCAAGATCAAGGCCAAGCTAGTCATCGGATTCCTCTCAGTACTGGTGCTCACCACCATCACTGGCATCGTGGGCATCTCCGGCATGTCCCAGATCAGCAATCTGGACAGGGGTCTCTACGACAACCAGCTGATGGGTATCTATCTCGCCGACAGTGCCGCAAGCAACGTGGCCGCCATCGGCCGCGACCTCCGCAACGCTGTGATCTTTATCAACGACAAGACCACCGTGAACGCGAAGCTCAAGAACGTGGATAGCCAGATAGTGCAGACGGACGATCAACTCCGCCAACTGACCCCTCTCGTCAGCACCACCGACGGAAAGGCGAAGCTGGCCACGGTGAACCAGGAGTGGCAGGCCTTCAAGACCGCCACCAGCTCCCTGGAGGACCGGTTGCGGGCGGGCGACAGCCAGGGCGCCATCAAGAGCTTGCAGGATCAGTCGGGTCTCAGCGACGAGGTCGACGCCGCCTTCAACGCCCTACTGCAGATAAAGCTGGACGATGGAAAGCAGACCATGGAGGGCAACCAGGCGACCTTCGCCTCCGCTCGGAACCTCTCCATCGCGGTGATCCTCCTGGCCCTCCTGGTCGGACTGGCCATCGCCATATCCCTCTCCGGGGCCATCTCCAAGGGCGTGGGGACCATGGCGAGGGCCGCCGAGGGGCTGGCCGGCGGCGACGTGGACCAGAAGGGCGACGTCAAGTCCGGCGACGAGATCGGCCAGATGGCGGACTCCTTCCGTAACATGATCGACTACATCAAGGAGATGGCGGGGATCGCCGAGGCCATCTCACAGGGCGACCTCACCCGGCAGGTGAGGCCTAGGTCCGGCAGGGATGCCCTGGGCGTGGCCTTCGAGCGGATGACCGGCAGCCTCAGGGAGATAGTGGGGAACGTCGCATCCTCCGCTACCTCCCTGAACCAGGCCAGCCGCGACCTTTCCCTTGGCGCGGAGCAGGCCGGCACCGCCACCGAGCAGATCGCCACCACCATCCAGCAGGTGGCGCGAGGGAACCAGGATCAATCCTTCGCGGTGCAGGACACCTCCTCTTCCGTCGAGCAGTTGTCCAGAGCTATCGACCAGATCGCCCGAGGTGCCGAGGAACAGGTCAAGTCCATAGAGAAGACCTCCACCTCGGTGGCCCAGTTGAACAGCTCCATCGCCGAGGTGGCCTCTCTCTCCAAGGAGGTTCGCTCTGCCTCCGAGCAATCGCAGTCCGCCGCAGCATCTGGGGGAGAGTCGGTCCAGAAGACCCTCCAAGGCATGAGTGCCATCAAGGAGAGCACCAGCTCCGTGGGCACCAGGATCCAGCAACTGGCCGGCTATTCGGAGCAGATCGGCACCATCGTCGAGGCGATCGACGACATCGCCGAGCAGACCAACCTGCTCGCCCTGAACGCGGCCATCGAGGCGGCGAGGGCTGGGGAGCATGGACGGGGATTCGCCGTGGTCGCCGACGAGGTTAGGAAGCTGGCGGAGCGAGCGAGCCGGTCCACCAAGGAGATCACGGGTCTCATAGGGCAGGTGCAGAAGGGGACCCGCGAGGCCGTGGCGGCCATGGAGCAGGGAAACAGGGAGGTGGACCTCGGGCTGCGGCTGGCTGAGGAGGCGGGTGAGGCCCTCAAGGAGATCCTCAGCGGGGCGCAGGGTGCGGCGAGCCGAGTGGCGCAGATCGTCTCGGCGGTCCAGCAGATGGAGTCGGCCTCTCGGGAGGTGGTAAGCCAGATGGACTCGGTTTCGGCCATCGTGGAGGAGTCGACGGCGGCCACCGAGGAGATGAGCGCCTCCAGTCACCGGGTGACGGGGGCCATCGAGAAGGTGGCGGCGGTAAGCGAGGAGACCAGCGCCGCTGCCGAGGAGGTGAGCGCCTCCACGGAGGAGATGAGCGCCCAGGTCGAGGAGATGGTGGCCCAGGCCAAGAGCCTGTCGGCTATGGCGGAGTAGCTCCAAGCCGCCATCAGCCGATTCCGGATGGATGATGATGATCCTCAGGCCACCATGCATCGCCGCAAGGACGATTGGACACCGGCGCAGAGGCCCGCGGCGATGCACAGGCCCAAGTCCCTGTCTGCGGTACGCTAGGGCTGAGGGGAGACCGATAGTCGAGGGCGCGGGCACTTCGCCCGCCTGGGGATGCCCCATTCGCCCGCGCCCTCGACGGAGGCAGACCACACCTCTCCCCCCTCGCTGCCCACTTGATACCAGAGGAGACAGGGAATCCCGGAAAGCCCTTCGTGGAAGACCAGCCGGGATTCTCTGCCCGCGCGTAGCGTTATTCCGGCTAACTATAAGTTATCAGGACAATATATTGGGCAAGCGATTATACTATGGTAAGAAGTGTCTAGCGTGACCCGGAGCCAGGAGCAGTGGACCACGGAAAGCCGATGCGCCTTTCCGCGCCCCCACACCCCGAGGAAAGCTCATGGACGCCGACGATGCTAACGCTACGATAGAGTGGCTCCGCCGACGAGTTGCGGAATTGGAAGCCGAACTGGCCTCGCGCGAGGATGCTTGTCGGCAGAACGCAGCCTGTTTCGGCGCTGTCTCCGGCGGGGCAGCTGCCGGCATTGCGAAGGACATCGCCGAACGAGGCCGGTTGGAGGTCGCCGACCTGATAGCGGTGCAGGTAGCCCACGACTTCGACAACCTGCTGTCGTCCCTCATTGCTTATCCAGAGCTGATCCAGCAGCAGCTCCCACCGGGCCACCCGGCACAGGCCTACTGCCAGGACATGCGTGAAGCAGCCCTCCAGATGGCCAACATCAACCGGGACTTGCTGACAATTGGGCGTGGGAGTCACGCAGTAGCTCGGCAGCCAACCGATCTGAACAGACTGGTCCGGCAGGCCATGGCTCACACGCCCGACTGGCCCGAGGGCCTCAGCATCGATCTGGATCTGGCTCCCGATCTCCTGCCCGTCGCAGGTGCGCCGGCCCAACTGCTGCGAGCAGTCGCCAACTTGGTCACCAACGCACGCGAGGCCATGCAGGACCGAGGTATCCTCGCGATCAAGACAGAAAACGTGCGCGTGGACCGGGTCTCGGCCGTTTCGAACCCTCTCCAGGTCGGTGAGTACGTAATGCTCACCGTGCGGGACACCGGTTGCGGCATCCCAGAGGGAATGAGAGAAAGTATCTTCGATCCCTTCTTCAGCACTAAGGCCACAGGCAATCGCCAGGGCTGCGGCCTGGGCTTGAGCGTGGTCAAGGCTATCGTGGAAGACCACCACGGCCTTATAGACCTGGAGAGCGAGGTGGGAAAGGGAACCTCATTCAACCTCTACCTCCCAATGTCACGAGAGGTCGGTAAAGAGGTTTCAGTCGAGGAACTTCCCCGGGGCAAGGAAACCATCCTGGTTGTGGACGACGACCGGCTTCAGAGGGAGCTGCTCCAGAGGCTGTTGGAGTCCTTGGGATATCGGGTGGAAACGGTCCCCAGCGGAGACGCCGCGATCGACCACCTTCGGGGACACCCGGTGGATCTGCTGATCCTGGACATGGAAGTGACCCGGGGGATAGATGGGGTGGAGATCTACCGGCAAGCACTCGAGACTGCACCGGCACTACGGGCAATCCTGCTCTCAGGCTGCGTCGAGGCGCGGCGAGTACGGAAACTGCTTTCCCTGAGAGCTGGCACCTTCCTCAAGAAACCCGTGACCCAGGGGAAACTGGCCCGAGCGGTACGAGCGGAGTTGGACCAAGGTGCCTAGGAGATCCTGCTAGACCGCCAGCATGTATCCGATCCCCGGCCGTGAAATGATGTAGCGCGGCTTGGAGGGGTTTGCCTCGATCTTCAGCCGTAGGTGCCGCACGTAGGCTCGGAGAGATTCGGTGTCCTCCTCGTTCTGAACTCCCCACACCCGCTTCAGCAACTCCTGGTGCGGCACGATGCTTCCCACGTTCCGGGCCAATTCCGCCAGCAGATGGTATTCGGTGGCGGTCAACACCACTTCCCGGCCGCGCACCGTGACCAGGTTATTCGTAAGATCTACGACCAAGTCCCCACAAGCCACGATCCGCGGACGCAGCGCCGCCTCTATCGTCCTGCTGCGACGCAGAATCGCTCTGGCCCTGGCCACCAGCTCCCGGGAACCAAAGGGCTTACAGACATAGTCATCAGCCCCTGCATCAAAGCCCCGGATCTTGTCGTTCTCCTGAATCTGAACAGTGAGCATCAGTATGGGCACAGTCGATCGCGATCGAATCTGCCGGCACAGCTGATAGCCATCCAACTTGCCCGGCAAGACGACGTCCAGTATCGCCAGATCCGGGGCCCAGCGGTCGACGAGGTCCAGCACAGTTGAGCCATCCGAAGTAGTTTCAACCTCGAAGCCATCGAACTCCAAGATGGCTCGCACGACCCTCTGAATCTTCGGATCGTCGTCCACCACCAGTACCCTGGGTACCGACATCTGCAACCTGCCTCTTCGGAGCGGCGATGGGGAACCGCGAAGGGCGCGCCGCTCGATGATCGCTCGGAGACGGAAACTGCGCTCAAACGGTTGCCCAGCCCATATCGAGATGAATACAACTAAATTGTAGATGGAATACAGAAAGCAGCAACAAACGATGGCCCGCATACGGCGGGGGTCCCCGTGGCTGGCTCTTGAAGTTAATTGTAGCACAGTCTCGTTCAAGGCCGTGCGCCAGTCTTCCCCTGATACTCGAGAACCAGCCGGCCGTCGCTCCCGATCACTACACGATACCAGTCCCGACCCGCGTAGGCCGCCAACAGCCGCGTCCCGGCCTCTCCAGGGGGCATCAGGGCCAGTACGGCGCCGCTCGCGAGATCTGGAGGGTTCATCGCCGCCAGGTATACCGTGTAGATCCACCAGTCGTCGGTAGTGATCAGGGACTTGGGTTTCACCACCTGACGGCCCGTTAGATCCATCCTCACGAAATATCCTAACTCGGGCCCTTTCCCTCCCGGCATCCCGCTGTACCCCTTGTACAGCTCAGCTTCCCTCGGGATGAAGTACAGGAGGTTACAGGAGATCAACCCCCCGGCCAGTAATAGCGCCGCGGTCCGCACCTTCGGCCGCCAGGCAGCCTTCCCGGCAATGGAGGCCAGGATCGCCGAACCGGTGCTGGCCAGCGTTGCGAAGCCCCGAGCGGAAAGCAGGACCATCGATGGGAGCGCGTCGAAATAGTAGCGGGGACCGAATACGATCCCATGGTAGTAGAGAGCGACGTACGCAACGACAAAGGCCCCGAAGATGCTGCCATGCATAAGGTCCCAGCTGCGCGGGCGCCCGGCAATGAATGGCATGAGCATCAGGGCCAGGCTGAAGTAGAAGGGCCAGCCGAAGAGTACGATAGTCAGTGAGGTCAGCTGCTCGTCCGCGTTCACCAGACCCGCGGCAGGGGTATGTCTCCCATAAAAGCCGATGCCGTTCCCGAACCCAAAGCTGTTCTCCCGAGTCGAGAAGAGCAGCCTGGGCGGCAACCAGGGGGAGCCCGTCTGCGCCCAGTTGTACATGAGGTAGACAACCCCGAAAGCGGCCAGAATGGAAGCTCCCAAGGCCAGATGCGGGATCGCTTCCTTCAGCTTCCGGTACCTTGGGCACTTCCACACCACATAGGGACCGACTGTTGCCAGATAGAGAACCGCCGTCGCCTCGCGAATCATCAAGCTGCACCCCAACGCGAGCGCACCTCCCACGACCCATCGGCGGGCAGGCTTCTCCAGATAGCGCGTGGCCGCGTAGAGGAATATGGTGGCGAAGAATGTGGAGGGCACGTGGCTCATGAACGAGCCCGCCAGGAGCCACAGAAAGGGCGACGTGGAGATCAGCACTGTGGCCAGAAGGGCAACGTTGGTCCCGTAGTGGCGACGCCCGATCGCGAACAGCACCAGGACGGTTGCCGCGGCGAGCACCGGTTCCACAAGCCACGGGACCTTGAGGAGGAAGCCGACGGCTAACAACAGCGAGGTCCCCGGGGTGTACTGCGAGAACCACTTGCCATCGTGGGCCACGAAGAACGGAGTTGGGAAGGCTTCCTTCAGTGGGGGCGCCGGTGCCGCCAACCGCCCGGACGCGAACAGTTTCGCCTGGAAGTAGTAGGACACCGCATCCAAGATGTGCGGAGCCCGATCGAAAAGCACCACCGCGGCGTAGCCGCTCCCAACCAGGGCAACGGCGGACGCCACAACAGGGACCGCTATCGACCAAGGCCGGCCAGGCACCCAGGCAAGTGCGCCCGGCAGAGCCGCGGCAACGGCGGTCACCACCAGCAGGAGAATGATCGCCAAGGCCGCCACCCGCATCGCCATGTAGCCCAGTTCGGCAGCCGGAGGCAACCAGTCGTTGGGGAAGTACCAGCGAGCCACGCTGCTAGGATCGAGGCCGGGTGCCGCCTCGGTAACCATCACGAACTTGTCGTTTCGGTTCACCTCGATAGAATAGCGGGCCCCTGAATCGTCCAGCAGTTCCAGGGTTCGCGGCGTCTCCAGACGACGAAGCTGCACGGAGAGAGCGAATCCATCGGGCAACGTCACCTCACCATCAGGAGATGCTTTCTTCAAGACGGTCTTGCCCGCGGCATCCATAACCGACAAGTTGCGCCACTGGCTGTAGGAGCCGTCGTCTCGAAGCAATGCCTGGAAACGATAGTATGGAGAGCCTGCAATGCGGGCGAAGTAGTCCGGATCGAAGGTGAAGTTGTTGGTGGAATCGGAGCCGTCGATCTGGTACTCCCTGAGATGCGGCGGAATGGGGACAAAATCGAGAGAGTGGATCGGCGCGGCCACCGGCACCACGCCGGTCTCACCTTCGATAGAGATGCTTAGATATTCGCCCTCTTGGCTGATCTTCAGAACCTCTGGGAACAGATCCAGCAGGAGGGAGCTCCCAAACCACAGCAGCAGAGCGCAGCCCAGAAGTGCAGGGAAAACAGCGACCCCACGGATGGACCAACGAGTTGGCAGAAGTAGCATC
>DAHXJB010000322.1:0-5977 GCA_027372455.1 Chloroflexota bacterium
CTCGAGCCTAGAGTGCCCGGGATTTCGACCGGGTGTCGATGGACCGGAAGTGTTCGATGAACTCGGCAATGTAGTCGGTGACGCGCTGGCCCACGATTTCGGCCTTCTCAGGGGTGACGTGCTGAGGCTCGCCCCAGGTGCCGGCATCGTTGACGTCGCCCGCTTCGAGGAACAGGTGAACGTTTCCCTTGCCGAACTTGACCTCGGAGGGGCTGATCGCCTGCATTCCCCATACCTGCTTCATCTCGCCGCGCTGCGCCTTGCTGAGATCCACCAACTCCGGCTTCAAGGCCAGCATCACGCTGGTGCCGATGATCCCCCCGTGGCCGCCCACCTTGTTGGCGGGAACGTCGAAGAGATCGGCGGCTAGGGCCTTGGCCAGTGCCGTAGGGTTGACCAACGCCATCGCGATGCCGGTATCGGCCTTCACCCGCCTCGCAGCGGCCTCGATAATGGCCACATTGTCGATATGAGGATTGACAAAGAGGATGTGGTCGAAGCCATAGCCCAGAACGCAGCGAACCACGTCCTCAACCATCATGCTGAGGGTCTCGTGCCGGATGGAGATGGTGCCGGCAAAGGAGCGAAGGAACTCGGAGTAACCAAAGGGAATGACGGGTAGCACCAGGGAACTGGTCTTCTCGGCGGCCCTCTCCGCGAAGCCCTGAGCGTTGAAGAAATCGTTGCCGAGGGGGAGGTGAAGGCCATGCATCTCGGTGGCACCGACGGGGAAGAGGACAACCGGGTTGTCCTTCCGCCTTTCCTCCAACTCGGTCCAGCTTAAGTCAGACCAGCGGAACGTCGCCATTGACTTCTCCTTCCCGTTGATTGATGTTGGCAGCGATCAGCGCCAGGAGCACCTTAGCCGTCTCCTCCATGTCCGATCGCACCAACCTATCGGCCTCATCCGCGTCTTTCCGCTGCAGAGCCGCCAAGATCCCCTGATGCTCTCGAAGAGTCGTCTCAGGTACGGATGGTTCGCCATAGTACATGCCACGGTAGCGCGAGGATAGATCCCACAGATTCTGCAGAATGTCATACAGCTGATCGTTATCGGCAGCCCTGTAGATGGTGAAGTGAAAGTGAGTGTTGGTTTCCACCAGCTTCTCCACCTGGCCTGTGGCAAGCTGCACCTCCATCACCCTCAGCATAGCGCCCAGGGAGTCCAGATCCGCCGAGCCTAGCCGTGTAGCAGCCAGCCGCGCGGCCACCCCTTCCAGGGCAACCCGCAGGGTGTAGATGTCTCCCACCTCTTTCATGGAAAGCGGAGCAACCATCAACCCTCGGTTGGGCATGCGCAGCACCAACCTCTCGGATTCCAGCCTCATGAGGGCCTGCCTCACCGGCATAGTGGACACGCAGAAGCGGTCGGCCAGCTGCTGTGGCATGATCCGTTCGCCGGGCTTCAGGACGTTGGACAGGATGGCAGCCCGCAACTCACGGTAGGCGAGTTCCTCTTTGGAGTGGTGCTGTAGCGTCGAAAGGTGGCGTCGTTCGATCTCGTGCATCTTGGAGTGTCGTCCAGATTTCTGAATGTGATCTTTGATCAAAGATCTTTGATTTCGTGCTATACTACGGACCCGCAAGTCCCTTGTCAAGCAGTTCCGCCCAAGGGGCCAAAGGAGTTCCCACTATCAGTCCCTTGGGGAACGGAGAGGAGGAGTCTTAGTTGCCAGATTCCACCAACGGCGGAGCCTATCGGCTCGGCATCGACATCGGCGGCACCTTCACAGATCTGGTGCTGATCGACCTGCAAACCCATCAACTCCACATCGGGAAATCATTGACCACACCTCGGGAACCCGCGCAGGGGGTGTTGAACGGTCTGACTAAGGTGGCTAGCCAGAGCGGTATCGACCCTGCCCGCATCGCCAACGTCATCCACGCCACCACACTGGTGACCAACGCCGTCATCGAACGCAAGGGGGCCAAGACGGGGCTGATCACCACTCAAGGGATGAAAGATCTCCTGGAGATCGGCCGAGAGCAGAAGTACGACCTGTACGACATCTTCCTCCGGATGCCCGAACCGCTGATCCCGCCGCCCTTGCGCAAGGAGGCCATGGAGCGGATATACACCGAGGGCGAGGTGCTGGTACCCATCGATCGCGAAAGGCTCAGAGAAGCGATCGGGGAGCTAGCCGAGGCTGGAGTCGAGTCTATCGCCGTCTCCCTGTTGCACTCCTACGCAAACCCAGATCACGAATTGGCCGTCGAAGAGTAGATCCGCGAGAGTCACCCGGAGATCTTCGTCAGCCTCTCCTCCAAGGTGGCCCGCGAGATTCGCGAGTACGAGCGCACCTCCACCACGGCCGTCAACGCCTACGTTCAACCGATCACAGGGCGATACCTGGATCGGCTACGGGGCGAACTGAGCGAGCGGGGGGTGCAGGGAGACCTGCACATCATGCTCTCAAGCGGCGGTATCACCTCCATCGATACGGCCAAGGCCACGCCGGTGCGGCTGATCGAATCCGGACCGGCGGCGGGCGCGCTGGTCGGGGCATTCTATGGAAGGCTGGTGGGCGAGCCCAAGGTGCTCGCCTTCGACATGGGAGGCACCACCGCCAAGGCGTGCCTGATCGAAAACGGGCAGCCCGAGGCCACCTACTCCTTTGAAGTAGCCCGGGGTCATCGCTTCAAGAAGGGGAGCGGGTTGCCGGTTCGGGCGCCGGCCGTGGACCTGATGGAGATCGGCGCGGGCGGCGGCAGCGTCGCCCACCAGGACGAGCTAGGGCTGCTCAAGGTGGGACCCGAGAGCGCCAGCGCCGAGCCCGGCCCGGCCTGCTACGGCTGCGGAGGCGAGGAGCCGACGGTAACCGACGCCGACCTAGTGCTGGGTTACCTCAACCCCGACTACTTCCTGGGCGGCGAGATGCCACTGCACCCCGAGAGGGCCGAAACCGCACTTCGCCTACAGGTAGCAGAGCCGCTGGGGCTGGACCTCACCCAGGCAGCCTGGGGGGTCTACAACACGGTGAACGAGAACATGGCCAGCGCCGCGAGGATCCACATAGCCGAAAAGGGACACGATCCACGCCAGTTCACCATGCTCGCCACGGGCGGTGCGGGGCCGCTGCACGCCTTTCGAGTCGCCCAGAAGATGGGGCTTTCCCGCCTCATCTGCCCTCCCGGGGCTGGAGTGGCCTCCTCCTTCGGCCTGCTGGTCGCCCCGCCGAGGATGGACTTCGTGCATGCCTACGTGGTACCGCTGGACCGCATCGACTGGAAGCAGCTAAACGAGATCTACAGAACCATGGCGGCCCAGGCGGACGACGAGCTGGCCCGGGCGGGGGTGCGCCGGGAGGAGATTCACTGGGTTCGGCAGGCGGACATGCGTTATGTGGACCAGGGGCACGAGGTGGTTGTCCCTGTCCCCGAGCGCGAACTGGCAGAAGGCGACCAGGAGGCTCTGCGAGAGAGTTTCCGAAAGGTGTACACGAAGCTGTTCAGCCGGTACGAGAAGGACGTAACCATCGAGGCGATGAACTGGCGGCTCATCGCCATGGGCCCTCAGCCCTCAATCCGCTTCTCGGAGCTGAATGCCGCCGAAGCCGGGCAGCCAAGCCCTGCGCTGAAGGGCCGCCGAAAGGCCTACGTGCCGGAAGCCGGCAGATACCAGGAGGTAGAGGTCTACGATCGATACCTCTTGCGACCCGGCGACCGGTGCCAGGTACCGGCCATCGTGGAAGAACGAGAGTCCACGGCGGTGATCGGTCCCGGCGCCATCTGTTCGATAGACCGCTACTTGAACCTGATCGTCGACATGGAGGGAGGTGCCCAGCGATGACGGCGCCGGCAACCGACCGTTCGTACAAGTTCGACCCCGTTAGCCTTCAGATCCTGTGGAGCAGGATCGTAGCCCTGGTGGACGAGTCCGCCGCCACCCTGGTGCGCACCTCCTTCTCCACCCTGGTGCGCGAGTCCAACGACTTCTCCTGTGTGATCACCGACGCACGGGGATACTCGCTGGCGCAGTCCACCGCCAGCATCCCCTCCTTCATCGGCACGCTGCCGGCCACCGTCAAGCTGCTGCTCCAGCAGTATCCGGTCGAATCGCTGCGCCCCGGCGACCTGCTGATCACCAACGATATGCACATCGGCACCGGCCACCTGCCCGACGTCAACATCGTGCGCCCGGTGTTCAAGAACGGCCGGCTGGTGGCCATGGCCGCCAGTGTGGCCCATGCCCCGGATATCGGCGGCAAACTTCGAGCCCCCGACCCGCGAGAGGTCTTCGAGGAGGGGCTGCAGATACCGCCGATGAAGCTGGCCGACCAGGGCCGGCTGAACGAACAGCTGCTCATGATCGTTCGGGCCAACGTGAGGGTGCCCGACCAGGTGGTGGGAGACCTGATGGCTCAGATGGCTGCCACCGAGATGGCGGAGCGGAGGCTGTTGGAGCTGATGGACGAGACCGGCCTGGAGGATCTCATCGACCTGGCCGACACCATCCAGGGCTACTCGGAGACCGCCATGCGCAACGCCATCCGCGAGCTGCCGGACGGCGAATACGACAGCGAGCTCGCCACCGATGGGCTGGCCGAGCCGATTACCGTGAAGTGCAAGATCACGGTCACGGGCGATGAGATGCTGGTGGATTACACCGGCAGCTCACCCCAGGTAGATAGAGCGCTAAACGTCGTGCCCCACTACGGCTACGCCTACACCGTCTACGGGGTCAAGTGCGCCCTGGCCCCCAGCGTCCCCAACAACGAGGGCTGCTTCCGGCCGGTACGCTTCTATGCCCCGGAGGGAAGCATTCTCAATCCACGTCCACCGGCAGCGGGCGGCGCTCGGGTACTGGTGGGACACTACCTGACCTTTGCCGTCATGGGCGCCCTGGCCGAGGCCATGCCCGATAGGGTGCTGGCCGCCAGCGGAGCCCCGGTTTGGGCCTTCAACGTATTGGGGGTGAATCGAAATGGAGCCCGGTTCGCCAACTGCTTCTTCTTCAACGGGGGTCTGGGCGCCAGACCCAACGATGACGGCATCCACACCCTGGCCTTCCCCGGCAACACTGGCAACACCCCCATCGAACTGATGGAGTCCTGGGCGCCCATCCTGATCGAGAAGAAGGAGATCCGTAGGGACTCTGGAGGCCCGGGAAAGTTCCGCGGCGGATGCGGGCAAACGGTGGTGATCCGCAACATGGGCAGCCTTCCGCTAACCATGTCCTTCCTGGCAGAAAGGACCAAGACGGCGGCGCCGGGGATCTTTGGGGGAATGGCCGGCGGCCTCGGATCGGTCAAGTCGAACGGGGAAGAGATCAACTCCAAGGAAACTCGGCTGATGATGCCTGGGGAGAGGATCGAGCTGTCCACTCCTGGCGGTGGAGGATATGGAGACCCGCGGGTGAGGGACCGGGCAGCAGTTGCCCGGGACGTCGAGTACGACCGTGTGTCTCCACAACAGGCGCGGGAAGCCTACGGCCCGGAGCAGGCCGCGAATGACAAACCCTGATTCAAGGTAGAGCTTACGAATCTGGGTGTTGGTCTGGAAAGGACAGACAAAAGATGCTGAAAGCTATCAAGGGGAAGACCCTGATCGATGGCACCGGCTCTGAGCCGATCCGAGACGGAGTGATACTCATCGAGGGCGACAAGATCGTGGCGGTTGGGACAGGGGCCGAGGTGAGGGTGCCCGAAGGGGCTGAAGTGACTGACGTGGGGGAGGAGACTCTGCTCCCCGGCTTCGTGGATACCCACAGCCATGTGACCATTTTCCCTGGGAGGGGGCAGCCCGGCCACCAGGTACAGGCGCCTCCTGGCACACAG
Source organism: Chloroflexota bacterium (assembly GCA_027372455.1). Lineage (GTDB taxonomy): Bacteria > Chloroflexota > UBA6077 > UBA6077 > UBA6077 > JAJYNT01. The sequence continues at coordinate 5,778 of DAHXJB010000322.1, forward strand.
CTGCTGCGCGGCGCTTCCCACATGAGGATCGATCTCCTCGCAGGGACGACGACGATGCGGATCCTGGGCGAGAACAACAATGCCGATTTCCTGATGCGCCAGGCAATTGAGGACGGAACAGTCCCTGGTCCCAGATTGTTCGTTAGCGGCAAGGCAGTGCGCCCCACCCACGGGCACGGGTTCATGGGCACGCCCGCTAA
>DAHXJB010000205.1:0-6542 GCA_027372455.1 Chloroflexota bacterium
AGAAGCCGTCGATCTCCCCGTCGCCATCTACCATGCTCGAGTTGTCATGGAGGTGCTGAAGGAGGCTGTGTCGCCGGGTCTCTTGGACAAGGTTCTTGACCAGTTGCCGGAGGAGTACGACTCGCTCTTCGTGGGGAGTAAGGGCAAGCTTCCTCAACAGTAGGGCGAAACGGGACGATAGAGACGTCAGGAAGGGCGGCCGGACATCAACCCCGCCGCCCTTCGACGGTTTCTTGAGCGCCCGTGCGAGGGTTGGCCCACGGCACGAACGCTGCTGTGATCGACCGGCAGGCAGCAGTGCAGCCGCAGCGGCGTTGTGCATGTGGGGCCAACCGGCGCATGCTTCTTGCGCCAATCGGCCCCACGCAAGACGGCTACTGTGATGATATGTAGGCCAGGATCGCCTCGGCGTCAGCCTTGGAGATCCCCAGATTGGGCATCGGCACACCGTACTCCTTCACCAACTGTGCCGCCGTGGGATCGCCGCTCGCGATCACCTTGTCCGGAGCGGTGATAAAGCCGATCAGCCAGTCGTGTGAACGGGTCTTGGCCACCCCCTTCAGGTCGGGGCCTACCTTCTTGCCGCCGCCGATAGAGTGGCAGCTGGCGCACTTGCTCTCGAAGAGGGTCTTCCCCTGGGCGACATCTTGTGAGGACGGGGTTGTCACCGTACCACCTTGAGATGTCGTGGTTGCCGCACTCCACGGGCCGGATTCGGGAAAGGCCTCGGCCTGCCACCGTAAGGTCATGACGGACAGCATGCCGCCGAGGGCGATGGCTCCCACCATCATCCCCAGGCCCAGGGCATGGACAGATCTCATGTTGGACGCTCCATCATCGCGCAAGTCTATGTTGCTTCAGTGATGCGCTTCTTCCCTCGGAAGGCTGCTTCTACCGGTAGGCTGCATAGGTCAGGAATCCTATCACCAGGGCCGCGACCACTACTGCCAGCATGGCCAGCGGACGCCGTCGAGGGGAGCGCCAGGGCGAACGATCGTAGAGCGGCAGCAGCAAGATCAGCAGCAGCGCGAGCGCCGGCAGAACCGCGGCCCCCACCCACTCCAGGTTGCCCGGGAAGTACTTCAACATCTGGAAGAGGAACATGAAGTACCATTCCGGACGGGGCACGTAGGAGGTGTCCGTGGGGTCCGCCTTGCCCTCCGTCGGCACTCCTAGCGCTACCATGAGCCCGATCACCACCAGAAGCACCACAGCCGCGACGAGGGCATCCTCCACTATGATGTCTGGCCAGAAGGGGTGGCCCGCCTTCTTGGCCTGGTCGTAGCGCAGATGGTACTCCTCCTCTTTAGAGAGTGTGGCTCCGGTGGAGGAACCGCCCATGACGCGCCGAACCCTGGGGGTCACCCTTTCCCACAACCACGGAGGCACGCTCACGCCGTGGTGCACAACCAGGTATAGGTGGGCTGCCAGGAGGCCGCCCAACAGTCCGGGGAGCAGCAAGATGTGGAAGGCGTAAAAGCGAGTGAGGGTCAAGGCGCCCAACTGGGTCCCACCTCGCGCGACCCTCAGTAAGAAATCGCCCAGATACGGGAGCGTGCCTGGAATGTTGGTTCCCACCACCGTGGCCCAGTAAGCCTTCTGATCCCAGGGGAGAAGGTATCCGGTGAAGGCGAAGGCCAAGGTAGCAAGCAGCAAGCCCACGCCAACCATCCAGGTAAGCTCTCGCGGATACTTGTAGGCACCAAGGGTGAAGACTGTCACCATGTGCAGTACTACCAGCACCACCATTACGCTCGCGTTCCAGTGGTGGATACCCCGAACCACCGCGCCGAAGGGCACCTGGTACATGAGGAACTGGATGCTATCGTAGGCGTGATCCGGGCTGGGCGAGTAGTAAACCGCCAGGAAGAGACCCGTCGCCGCCTGAAGGATGAAGCAGAACATGCTGGCGAACCCCAGGGTGTAGAGCCAGCCAACCCCCAGGGGGATCTTTCTGGCGAAGAATGCCTCCCAGATGTTGCCGGCCCCCGATCGATCGCCCAGCCAATCTCGGACCCGTGCCACTCGGCCGGTGGAATTCGTTCCTGGCGAAACCGGATCTGTCATGCCTCCTCCTTCTGAGGGATTCCGAGCCGGAAATCCTCGTACTGGACTATCAGATTTCCCTGGTTTAGTTTCCAGCTGAGGGTATCCAGCGGTCGCGGCGGAGGGCCGCCCAGGACCTGTCCCGTTATGGAATAACGTCCTCCGTGGCACGGGCAAACGAACTCATTCAGGCTGGGCTGCCAGCTGTAGGCGCATCCCAGGTGAACGCAGCGCCCGTTGAAGACGGTGAAATCGCTCTTTGTGTGCTTGACTACCCAAATGCCCTTGGCTTCCTGCTGCTCGATCCAGCCATCTTTGGTGGTGACGGTCACCGTGGCAGCCTTGGGCTGACCGATGGGGAAGTCCGACGCCGGTCCTGCGGAAACCCAGTTGGGCTGGTGCCCCCGCAGTCCGGGCAGGATCAGTGAACCGACCAAGGGAACGCCAACCGCGGTGGTGATGAAGGCTCCTACCGCAGCAATGACGTATCCAAGGAAGGTGCGCCGCTCAACCTGCTTTTGAGCGGTCTTTTCCTGCTTTCCAGCAGTATCGCTCTGCATAGCGATTCTCTCCCGATAGCCACAACGTGATGGGAATTGAGCGATGAGTAGTTTGGCCGCGCCCACACCAGTTTCTTAGTGGTTTGTTGCGCCGGCCTGGATCCACAAGGTGATGTTCTGTACCTCCTGGTCGGTCAGCCGCTGCCCGCCATGAGGCATCCTGATTGAGGGATCAGCTGTACCTTTCACCACCGATATCAGGGCGCTGGTTTCGGGCGACCCCGGCACCACCACCGGTCCGTGTTGGGTGCCCTTCATCACGTTCTCATAGCTGTCCAGACGCAGTCCGTTCTCGGCCTTGGCCGGACCATGGCAGCCGATGCAGTGTTCGGTGAAGATTGGCTGAATGTTCTGGCTGTAGTGGCCGGCCCAGACCACCTTGGCCCCGGAAGGTACCGGGGCCAAGGTGGGAACCGCGGCTTGGACTGTGGCCCCGCGGGTCTGGCACCCGGTCACTGCCGACGCCAACAGGGCCACGGTGACGAGTCCAAGGGCCGTTGCTGTTGCCGCTTTCCGAGATCTCATTCTACTTATTACCCCACCGTTACTTGAGGGATTGAACGTAAGCCACCAGATTGGCCAACTGCTGATCGCTGATCTGGCTGGTGGTGAAGGCGGGCATTCCACCTCCACCGTTTCGGACCTGAGTCATTATACGTTGGGCAGAGAGGTTCTGTCCCCTCAGCTGCGGCCCCACGCCCGCGTTGCCGTTGGGATGGCAGGCGTTGCAGTTTTGCTGGAAGACCGCCTGTCCCGCGGCAATGTTTCCTGCTGCCGTGGGCGATGGCGCTGCGGGGACGCAGGCAGATGCCGTGATCACCGCCGTCATCACCGTGGCCGCCAGCAGCAGAGTGATTCTCTTTTCCATTGTCTCCCTCCTGGGTTCCGCGTGAGGGGCCAGGGCTCCGGAGTTCGTGGCGGTCCGCGAACCCTTCCCCTGAATCAGGCAGAGGATGGTGAACAGCACACCCAAACGACGTCGACGAAGTGCCAGTACAGGGCGCTGGCTTCTACACCGGGGGCAAACCGAAGCAGACAATGGCAAGAAACATGCCGGAGAGGGGCCATCTTGGCATGGTTCAGGACAGTGGCAACGGTTGTAGCGTCGCCCCTTGTGGGCGACGTGGCTGCCCGTCGGGGACAAGCCCCGACGCTACATGCGCCCCACTATTACCCTATCTTCCCCGCGGTGTGAACCATGCCGCCATCTCCTCTGAAGATGGCTTTTCAGCTGCCTGGAGGGCTAGACGCGACACCGTATTGGGCTCAGGCATGAGAACCGCCGTGCTGGACAGAGAAGCCATAAGACCGGTTCGACAAGCGTGATTGCTGCCACTGTCCACTATCTGCCCACGATCCATGACCAGTATCTGCTCCACCGATTCCAGCCCCGTCAGGCGATGGGTGATCAAGAGGCTGGTGCGACCTCGCATGATGTCTCGGAGGTTCGTCATTACGCCCAACTCCGTCTGACCATCGAGGTGGGTGGTGGGCTCGTCAAGGATCAGCAGCGGAGCGTCCTTCAACAGCGCTCTGGCGATAGCCAGCCTCTGCCTCTCTCCGCCGCTCAGTCGCAAGCCCAGCTCCCCAACCGCCGTGTCGAGACCCAGAGGCAGACTGTCCAGGAAGTGGCCCAACTGGGCCCGCTCCATCGCCTCCCTCAACTGGGCATCGGTGGCCTCGGGTCGGGCGATCTTGAGGTTCTCTCGGATGGTCCCGTTGAAGAGGTGCGTTCGCTGTGAGACCACGGCGACCATGTGAAGTAGCGCCTCTCGGTCGTAGCTGCACAGATCGCGTCCTCCCAGGGTGATCAGCCCATCTCGGTAGTCCCAGAAGCGCAGCAGCAGGTTGACCAGGGTAGACTTGCCGGCCCCGCTGGGGCCGATGATCGCCAGACTACCACCCGCGGGAATATGGAAACTCACCCCATCCAACGCCAGCGGCCCGTCGGGACCGTAGCGGAAGCTGAGCTTCTCCACCGTGAGGCCGGCTCCCAAGGGTTCTGAGTTCTGGGTTGTCCCTCTCCCAAAGGGAGAGGCGTTTACGCTGTCCCCATCGACAATCTCGAATAGCCGCCGGGCGGCCTCGAGGCTGCTGCCAAGCTGTTGGAAGGCGGCGGAAAGGGGCGCCACCGCCTCGAAACTGGCCAGTGCCGCGAGCGTGACGACCGGCAGGAAAACGCTATTCAGCCTTCCACTCGATACCAGTGGTATCGTCGTTGCCAACACCGCGAGCATCCCGACGTTGGTCAGGAGGCTGGTGAGAGCACTATGGAGGCCGCCGATATCGGCCATTCTCTCCTGAACCGCTATCCAGCGGCGGCCAAGCTCCCGAACCGTGGCCTGCTGTTGGGGTCCTCGCCCGAATGCCAGCAGATCGGCCATGCCCTGGAGACTGTCCACCAGCCGAACGTTGAGCTCCCCCCGCAACCGCGTCCCCTCTTGCCCCAGTCTTCGGCTCATTAGGAGGGTCGCTATCGGGAGACCCAGGCCTGAAAGCAGCAGGAAGAGGGTCAGGACCAACGCCAGTGAAACGTCGAAGCTGCTCATGAATAGCCACATCGTCACCCCGATCACCAGAGCTACCATGGGCGGAGAGATGACGCGAACGTAGAAGTGCTGGAGGGTGTCCACGTCTGACACGATCCGGTTCAGCAGGTCGCCGCTCCGCTGCTCGATGAGCCAGGCCGGTGACCAGGGTTCCACGGCCTGATAGAACCAGACCCGCAGTCGGGCGAGGAGACGGAAGGTCACGCTATGAGAAAGGTAGCGCTCCAGGTAACGGAACAAACCCCTGGCCAGGCCGAAGAAGCGCACCCCCACGATAGCTACAGCCAGATCCGCCACGGAGGGATGAAGCGCAGCGCTGGCGATCAGGAAGGCGGCGGTGGACATCAGTCCGATGGCGCTGCCTATGGTCGCGAAACCGAGCAGCCCGGCCAGCGCCATCCATCCCTTGAAAGGGGCCGCTAACTTGAGAATGCGCAGGAGGGTGCGGACGCTTTGTAGTAACGACCCAGTGCGCGACTCCGCGGTCTCGCGCTGTAGCGCGGTGCCCTGTGCGCCGCCGACCGGTGCTCGTCGCCCAGTCGCCTGGCGGAGGGGCACAGGGCCCCTCCCTACATTGTCGACGCCTTCGGTTGCCCGGCGGAGGGGGACAAACCCCCGCCCTACGGATGCGCGAGTCTCCACCAACCGGCCCCGCTCCAACAGCAGGACCCGGTCTGCCCCGCGGGCTGCTATCGGATCGTGGCTGATGGCAAGCACCGTGCGCCCTTCCATCAGCCTGTCGATGGTGTCCTGAAGTTGGCTTGCCAGCTTCGGATCCAGGTGGGATGCCGCCTCGTCCAGGATGAGAAACGGGGCATCCTTCAGGAACGCCCGGGTGATGGCAAGGAGTTGAGCTTGGCCCCCGCTCAGCCGCTCTGCCCGCTCTCCGATCACCGTGTCGTAACCCAGGGGCAGCTTCTCGATGAAGTCGTGGGCGCCGGCCAGCCGAGCGGCTCGAATCAACTGCTCGGGCGTAGCCTCGGGGCGTGCCAGCCGAAGGTTGTCGGCCACCGACCCGTGGAACAGGTGGGGATGCTGCGGCACCCAGGCCACCTGCCGGCGCCACTCCTCTAACCCCAGATAGCTCAGCGGTCTGCCTTCCACCAGGACTCGTCCATGATCCGGCCGGAGGAAGCCCAACAGGAGGAGGGCTATGCTGCTCTTGCCCGCGCCGCTGGGTCCTGCCAGTACCACCTGCTCGCCTCGGGCGATCTCAAAGCTGACCCCTTTCAGCGCGGGCCGTTCGCCGCCGTCGTAGGCCAGTTCCACGTTCTCGAAGCTGATGTAGGGAGATGGGGGGACGGGGAGACGGGGCAAGTCATCACTTGCCCCGTCTCCCCGTCCCCCCATCTCCCCCTCGCGCACGTTCAGGATCTCGAAGATGCGG
>DAHXJB010000229.1:0-2535 GCA_027372455.1 Chloroflexota bacterium
GCCGGCCTGTTGGCTTCCGGTCAGCCTGCCCAGCGAGACGACGAAGGTGTCCTGATCACGTGGGTCACCGTGAACGTGTAAGCGATGACCGACTACCATCGCGGTCACCACCATGGTGGTCGACGTCGACGTGGCTGCATAGCAGCGCTGTTCCGACGCCAAGCTGAGGGCCGGCTCGATCGAGCCGGCCCGGCCATTCTCCCCACCACAATCCCACCCCTCCACCCCGTTCACACCGCGATGCGCTGACGGACGACGACCTGAAATGGGTCTGGAGGCACAAGAAAACCGCTCCTCAGGCCTGGCTTCGTGCCTGAGCGAGCGGTCTTGAAAGGTTATGATGGCGGCTGCCGGGAGAGGATTCGAACCTCTGTAACGGGATCCAAAGTCCCGAGTCCTACCGCTAGACGACCCGGCAGTGAATGAAGTACGGGGAAGCATCCCTCATATTCTATTCTACCATGTGCCGGGCCTTCTTTGCTTCAGGCTGCCTTTCTGACCGTGGTGCGCCTTCGCCCGCAGATGGCCCAGTCGAGCTCTTTCTCCAGGGGAGTCAGCTGCTGCGGAGCTCCGTCTGCCACCAGGACATCGTCGTTGATGCGGAGACCGAACTCCTTCATGTAGATGGCAGGCTCCGCACTGTGAACCATTCCTCTCTGCAGGATGTCCGGGGAGGCCGGATGAAGACGGGGCATTCGGTTGTGTGACGTGGCCTGGAAGCCCACCCCATGGCCCAGACCGTGTCGGAAGGCATCGCCGTAGCCAAGACGGGTGAGAACCGTGCGAGCGGCGATGTCCACCCCAGCGGCCTGCACGCCGGCACGCTCCACCTGTCGCGACCGCTGCATCGCCTCGAGACAGGCATCATAAGCTGCTCGTTGCTCGGAGTTGACTACGCCCGCGAAGAAGGTGCGAGTGACCTCAGCCCAGAAGCCGTCCAGGTACACCTCCAACTGCACCAGCACCTGGTCCCCTCGGGCAATGCTGCGACCCGAGCTGTGGCTGAAGGGTCGATAGGCCATCTCGGTCCGCAGCCCCGAGAGAACGTGCGGGAAGGGCATCACCCTCCGCACCGGCTCCATTCGGAGCCCAGATGCCAGTATGGCCTCGCTGACGGCGCCGGCCACGTCGCATTCGCGGACCCCCGTGCGGATAGCATCCCGTGCGGCCATCAGCCCCTGGGCCGCCACTAGATTGGCCAGTCGCACCAGGTCTACCTCACGTTCGGACAGCACCGCCTCCAGCTCCTCCAATTCTCGGTCCGCGTCCCTCCATTCGACGTCGCCGAATGCCTCCTGGAACAGCTGCAACGTTCCCGGCGATGTCACTCCAAACTGGGTATAGCTGGCGGGGACGGTCCCAAACTGGTGCTCATACCCGATCACCCTGCCCTGCAGCCCCCGATCTCGCGCCAGTTGGGCCAGCATCGGCTCCACCACATCCGCCAGGGTGGAGAGCCGGTGCAGGGATTCGGTGGCGAAGGTGCGAATGTCCCGCACCCATCCGAGGCGGGCAAACTCCTCTTCGGCCTCGGGTACCAATAGGGCAGGCTCCCCCTCCAATAGGAAGAAGGCAAAGGAGTTTCCGACCACCGGAGCGTAACCGGTAAGCATGAGAACATTGTGTGGCAGCCGACAGAGCAAAGCATCCAGACCCGACGTTCGCATCCGGCGGATGATACGGTCCACCCGCTGCTTATCGGCTTCCATCGATGGCACCTCCTCACCGAGAGGGTATGCGCACAGTGCCGCATACCCTCCCCAGCACCGTCACCTCGAGGACCGATCATCCGCGTTGTTGCCCACCCTGCTGCTGGCTGACCCCGATCTGCTGCGATTGCCCCGCCCCAGACTGGACCTTGATCCGCTTGGGCATGGCCGCGGCGGACTTGGGTAGCCTAAGGTAGAGCATCCCATTCTCGAACCTGGCGTCGGCCTGCTCAGCCGCAACAGGGAATGGGAGCGACACGGAGCGAGTGAACTGGCCGTGATCGAGCTCGTGGAAGTACCAGTTCCAGTTGGTGGACTCTTCCTTCTCGGCCTCGGTGTGAATGGTCGCTCGAATGGTCAGGGAGTCTGAGGTCACGCTGATCTCGACATCCTCAGGCTTCGCCCCCGGTACGGCGGCCATGACCATCAGTTCGTCCTGCCGCTCGAACATGTCGATCGGAAGGGCCGCGGCCGCTATCCGCGCCATGCCCGTCCTGCCGAAGGCCTCGTCAAACATCCTGTCGATAGCATCCCTGAAAGTCATCAACCGGGTTAAGGGTTCGTACCTGCTGACCGCCATGTCCTTTCTCTGCCTCCATTTGCACTCAAGGTGAAGCCGCGGACTGAGCCCCCGAGAGCGAAGTCAACCACAGGGGGCGCTGAAGCCCCAGCACTTTGTTCCCAGCAAGATCGATACCGGCTATCGCTTCCATTGCTTCCGGTTGCTCACCCTTGCCGGCCGCTGAGCTCGGTATCGTGCAGCTTGCCCTTGGCCGGCATGGTTCAGCGACGGTGTGCCAGTCGTAGGGGCGAGCGGCGCTCGCCC
>DAHXJB010000305.1:0-3778 GCA_027372455.1 Chloroflexota bacterium
AAGGAGAAATACGACAGAGCAGGTGTGAAAGCGATATGGCAGGGGGGAGAGAGGCACCAGTTGACAGGGCTCTCATTCGCCGCCCAGATCAACTACGCTGACGCCATCAATCAGCGCTACGCCAGGGTTGTGTCGTGCAACACCACAGGCCTGATACGAGTAGTGGGATCTCTACACCAAAGAGGTTGGGTCAAGAGGGCTCGAGTCGTGCTGATGCGCCGCGGGACCGATCCCTGGGAAAGCCATCAAAGCGGCATGATCAACACCGCCATCCCGGAAACCAAGGTGCCCAGCCATCAGGGTCCGGATGCCCAGACGGTGATCCCGGGCCTGGACATCACCACTATGGCGGGGGCGGGACCCTATGACTTGAGTCACCTACACTTCGCGATGGTGGAGACCACGAGGCCTGTGAGCGTGGAAGAGTTGAGAGAGGCGTTGTGGGAGACGCCCCGCGTGGCTTTCGTCCACGGTTCCGACGGCCTGGTGGCGCTCAACTCTGTCATCGAGCTGATGCGAGACCTGCGACGGCCACGCAACGACATGTGGGAAGTGGCCGTCTGGGAGGACGCCCTCGCTTCCGACGGACGCGAGCTGTACATTACCTTCCAGGTCCATAACGAAGCGGTGTCGGTCCCCGAGAACATCGACTGCATAAGGGCGCTTACCGGCATCGAGGAAGACGCGGCCAGGTCAATAGAGAAGACCAACCGGGCCATGGGAATACTGAAGAATTTCCTACCAACGACCCTGCCGGAGGAGAAAGCCCCCACCCTGGCGGAAGCCCTCAGCGCGATGCGCAGCCGCTTCATGGAGGAAGGCTTCAAGGGCTCTGAGGAGCCGGCCGAGCCGGAACCGACCCCAGATCAGCAGGGATGAATCCGGACTTCCTCTCCGGTTCCCCGATGCTGTATTATTGTCACACAATTTCTTCCACCAGCCTTCACTCTGTGCTTCAACGTCGCAAGCTGATGCCCGGCTGCCGGCTGCCTGGAGAACATGCTCCGCTGCTACGATGTCATAGTCATAGGCGCCGGGCCAGCCGGAACCACCACTGCATTGATGCTGGCCGGCTCGGGGCTCTCGGTACTGCTGCTGGAGAAGTATCAGCTACCGAGAGATAAGCCTTGTGGGGGTGGGCTCACTCCCAAAGCTCAGCGGCTGCTGCCGGTTCCGATCGAGGATCTGGTGCTTAACCGTGCCGCGTCCGTCCAGGTCAGGTACGGAACAGGATTGTCCACCTCTTTTCGATCGAAGCGAGCCACCATCTGGATGGTGCGTCGAAGGGAACTGGACCAGAGGCTGGCGGAGGCCGCGGCACGCCGTGGGGTCGAGATCCACGATGGAGAGTCATTCAGATCGATCGATCTGGGTCACGAGATCCAGATACGGTCGACCCGTGGGTACTATCGAGGTCGGGTAGCCATCGGAGCCGATGGAGCAGAAAGCCGAGTGGCGAACTGCCTCCGGCTCCCCCGAGCGCACCGCTGGATGGTGGCTCTGGAGACAGAAGTCGAAGTGGACGGAGATCCACTAGCCGGGGAGGCCATCGTGGATCTGGGGGTCCCTGGGGGTTACGGTTGGGTCTTTCCGAAAGGGAGCAGCTACAATCTGGGCGTCGGCAGCTTCTACCCAAAGACTGCCATGGAGTTGAGGTGGAGGTTCGACCGATTCACGACGGGACTCGGTTTTCACATACGTGATCCGCTTTTCCCCGTTGGACACAGGATACCGGCAGGACCCGTCCGAGGACCGCTGCACCGGGGAAACGTCCTGCTCGTGGGCGATGCGGCGGGGGTTGCCGATCCTTTTTTCGCCGAGGGGATCTCTTATTCACTGCTGACCGCCCATCTAGCCGCCCGCGTCGTGGTCGACTACCTCGCGGGACGAAGCTCAGAGCTGTCATCCTACACATCTCTTGCCAAGGCTGCTCTGGACAAAGAGGCCCGGCTGTGGCGCTTGACGGCGAAAGTGGTACACCGTTTTCCAGCCCTTTCGCTCAGGGCCCTGGCAGCCAGCCGGTTCCTTCAGTGGGAAGTGGAGCGGGCCGTTGCCGGGGAGATGAGCTTCTGTCAGCAGTGGAGCAGACCAGCCTGAGAAAGAATGGCGAACCTGCACTGAACGCAATCGCGAGAAAATTGGGACTAATGTAGCTAGCCACTCTTACCGATTATTACACTTGGAGAGGGTGATTAGAGTTCTCTCGAAAGGGTGTCTATACGGTGAGGAGGGCGGCGGAGCCCCTGGCCAGGGCAAAGAAGAGGAGTCAGGGATTGAGAACCAGCAAGCCACTTATGGTGGTTGACGATGATCCCTTCATCCTGGAGTTCTTGAAGTCGGTCCTGGAGGCCTTCGGCTACTCCGTGGTCACCGCGTCGGACGGCCGCGATGCCCTGGAGCAGCTGGAGGTTTGTGGGGCCAGCCTCATCCTGCTCGACATGGCGATGCCGGTCCTGGACGGCCGAGGTTTTCTCCAGGAGTTGAGGCGCAACCCAGAACTGAAAGCCCCTGTCGTCGTGATGACTGCAATGGACGATGCCCGAAGGATGGCGCGGGATCTGGGGACCGAAGGATGGCTGCAGAAGCCATTCGACCTGGATGCCCTTCTGGAAACGGTGAGTAGGTTGACTCGCTAGCAAACGGCGAGTCGTGGTCATCTGCAACCTCAACGATGGCGGTGAACGCGCCGCTTCCCCTGCTCGCGGGCATCTTGTGGCTCCGCGCCTGCTTCCCTCCGTTGCCTCTCTCTATCCTCTATGTTAGACTTTCTCGCGGCCCCTTGGGCTCTGATCTTCCTGGAGAGCTGCCGTTCCGCCAGATTGGTGACGTCTTGAACCGCAAGATCTTTTCGGCCGAAAGCCGCCAGCCAGACCCCCCCGGCAACGAGCCGGAATGGATCTGTGTCGCCACGGCGCCCGATCAGTTGTTGGCCGAGATGTGGCAGGAAGTGCTGCGCGAGGCGTCCATCCCTTCGATGCTCGCCCCTCAGGACACCATTTCCTTCCTTGGGGTGGCGACAACCCCGGTTCGGATCATGGTACCGCGGGCAATGAGCGCCCAGGCCGAGGAAATCCTGAAAAACCTGAGTGGGGATGGCCAGGGCAGCTCGCAGCCTGAAGAGGACCGGTGAGCTTCCGACCGTCCAACTTCTCGCGTAGTTCTCGTGTTGAGCAGGTAGAGTGAGGAATCTGTTCCGAAAGAACTCCAAGTATTTCACCATACCAGCGGACTCGACCCCTCGCGAGATCCCGGAGAATCTGTGGGTCCGCTGCCATCGCTGTGGAGAACTCCTCTACGTGAAGGAGTTCGAGAAGAACCTCAAGGTGTGCCCCAAGTGCGACTATCACTTCCGCCTTTCGGCGATGGAGCGGATAGAGATCCTGACAGACCCGGGCAGCTTCGTGGAGAAGGATACCGATCTGCTGCCGGGCGACCCACTGGATTTCGTGAGCCTGGGTCAGCCCTATCCGGAGAAGATCGCCGAAACGCAGTCCAGGACCGGGCTCGTCGAGGCCATCATCTCCGGTAGTGGGCGTCTGGAGGGCATACCGATCCAACTGGCCGTGGCCGACTTCACCTTCCTTGGAGCCAGCATGGGTTCCGTCTTCGGCGAGAAGGTCGTGCGCACGATCGAGCGCGGCCTTGCCTCCCATCAGCCGGTGGTGATCAGCAGCTGTTCAGGAGGGGCCAGGATGCACGAGGGGATCTTCTCTTTGATGCAAATGGCGAAGACCTCCTCGGCGCTCGCTCGGCTAGCCAAGGCATCCATTCCTTTCAT
>DAHXJB010000327.1:0-3468 GCA_027372455.1 Chloroflexota bacterium
GCTACAACCGCATTTCGATGGCACTATCCGTGCACCATCAAGGGACAGACGTCCCGCTGCAGGAATAAGGAGGAAACCTCGATGAAGCTGTCCGATTTCGGGATCACCGCCAAGCTCAATCTCCCTTATGCCGAGGCTGTAGAGAAGACCAAGGCGGCGCTCAAGGAGGAAGGCTTTGGCGTCCTGACTGAGATCGACGTAAAGAAAACCCTGAAGGAGAAGCTGGGCGTCGACAGCGAGAGCTACGTGATTCTGGGGGCCTGCAATCCACCTCTGGCTCACCGGGCCCTTTCTTCCGATCCCTTCGTGGGGCTGCTGCTTCCCTGCAACGTCATCGTCTACCAGGAGGGTGAGGGGGCAGTGGTGTCCGCGATCGACCCCGTTTTCATGCTCACCGGCCTGGAGAGCCCTGTGCTGGAAGAGGTGGCCAGAGAGGTTCGACCCAAGCTGGAGAGGGTGATTCGCAAGCTGGGCTGACCACCAGCAGAAGCTGGGAGGTGTGATCCGGTGCTGAACGTTTCGACGCTGAAGATGGGGCGTGAGGGTGGACCCGAGGAGAAGCTATACGACGTCATCATCGTTGGCGGCGGACCCGCGGGTGCGACGGCCGCTCTCTACGCCGCTCGATCGGGCCTCGGTACCGTGGTGCTGGACAAGGCTATCTCCGCGGGAGCACTGGCGACTACCTCCAAGATCGCTAACTATCCCGGTATCCCGAAGGTGATGACTGGCCTGGAGTTGCTGCAGGTCATTCAGAAGCAGGCAGACGACTTCGGTGCGGAGTTCGTGACCGCGCAGGCCGTCTCTGCCCAGCTCTTCGGCGAGACCAAGGGGATCCAGACCTCAATTGGTCCCTTCAGAGGAAAGGTTGTCATCATCGCCACCGGCAAGATGGGTCGGAAAAGCAAGATACCGGGCGAGGAGAAGTTCCTGGGGCGCGGAGTCAGCTACTGCGCCACCTGTGACGCCGCTTTCTTCAAGGATAGGGTGGTGGCGGTAGTAGGTGCAAGTCGGGAGGCCGTGGATGAGTCCGAGTTGGTGGTCCGCTTCTCGAAGAAGACCTATCTCATTGCGCCTGGAGAGAAGTTTCACACGGACCACAGGCAGTTGGATGAGTTGGAGAAGAACCCCAAGGTGGAGATCCTTCGCAACAGAGGTCTCCGAGAGGTGTTGGGAAACGACACTGTCACTGGAATTAGGCTTTCCGGGGCCACAGGCGACACCGTTTTGCCCGTGGATGGGGTGTTCATCTACCTTCCGGGCAATGTGCCGATAATCGACTTTCTTGAGGGCGCGGTTGAGGTCACCGAGCAGGAATGCATCAAGGTGGATCGAGAGCGGGCCACCAGCATCCCCGGCGTCTATGCTATCGGCGACGTGATTTGCTCTTACATCCAGCAGGCGGTGGTGGCCGCAGCCGACGGTGCCATCGCTGCCATGGCAGCGGAGAGGTACATCCGGGGTCGGGTCAAGGTCCGTTCCGACTGGGCGTGAAGGACCTCTCTCCCCCTGCCCCCTCTCCCCCACCAGGGGAGAGGGGGTTCTTTTCCCCTCTCCCTCTGGGAGAGGGTCAGGGTGAGGGTGCTGGTCCTACTTCCAGCCCAGGGCTTGCTCCACCCCGTCCAGAGTGGGTGGGACGTGGAGGACCTCGGTGGCCAGCTTCACGGCCGTGTCAGGGTCCTTCAATCCGTTGCCGGTGAGGACGCACACCACGCGAGAGTCTCGCAGGTCCAGCTTTCCCTGGGAGACCAACTTCCGCAACCCCGCGACCGAGGCGGCGGAGGCGGGTTCGACGAAAACGCCCTCCTTGCTGCTCAGCAGTTGGTACGCTTCAAGCAGTTCCTTGTCCGATACGTAATCGATCAACCCTCCGGACTCATCCCGGGCAGCCTCAGCCAGCTTCCAACTGGCGGGGTTCCCGATGCGGATGGCCGTTGCAACCGTCTCCGGTTTCTTGACCACCTCGCCCCGCACTATGGGAGCAGCTCCCTCTGCTTCGAAGCCTATCATCCTGGGCAGCTTGCTGCTCTTGCCTTGCTGGTGGTACTCCTTGAACCCCATCCAGTAGGCGGTGATGTTGCCCGCGTTGCCCACCGGTATCGCCAGAATATCGGGGGCGTCCCCAAGGGAGTCGCAAACCTCGAAGGCGGCCGTCTTCTGCCCCTGTAGCCGGTAAGGATTGACGGAGTTGACCAGGGTCACGGGGTAGCGCTCCGATAGATCGCGCACCAGCCGCAAGGCGTCGTCGAAGTTCCCGTCCACCATGACCACTCGGGCACCATAGATGATGGCCTGGGCCAGCTTGCCCAGCGCCACGTAGTGCTCCGGTACCAGGACGATGGCTTCCAGTCCGGCGCGAGCCGCGTATGCCGCTGCGGCGGCGGAGGTGTTGCCGGTGGAGGCGCAGATCACCGCGCGGCTTCCTGCCTCGAGCGCCTTCGCTATGGCCATCACCATGCCCCGATCCTTGAAGGAACCGGTGGGGTTGCAGCCCTCCAGCTTGAGGTAGAGCTCCTTGCAGCTCAGGAGATCTTCCAGCTTGGGTGATCGAACCAGGGGGGTATCTCCCTCTCCGAGGGTGAGGAGCGGGGTTTGCTCGGTGACGGGCAGCAGTTCCCGATATCGGTAGAGCACGCCGATATGGAGCGGAGCGGAGACGAGCCTCTCGGTATCCATAAGTTTGCAGCTCCTTTAGGATCGCCTGACGATGTCAGTGCGGGCGATCCGTGTGATCTACCAGGACCGGCGCCCCGATATAGCCACGTCGTACAAAGCGGGTCCAGGGCGCAGCGCTTGTCGGGGTGTGGGGTGTCCCCACAAAACTATACACTTACTGTTAGAGCCTTAATCCTCGACGCGGACGACGTTAGATATCTCGTCGACAACGGGCAACTCCAACAGCGCCTGGAGTGCTTTGCGCATGTCCGCTTCCTTGGCCAAATAGGTGGTCAGCACGACCTCGGCCTGTCTGCCCGCGTCCATCTCCTCCTTCTGGATTACGGAGGCCAGGCTGATCCCGGCCTCACCCATCACATGCGCGATCTGAGCGAAGACCCCTGGCTGGTTGGTCACCTGGAGTCGCAGGTAGTATCTGGTCTTGATCTCTTCCACCGCCTTGACCCGTTTTCGTCCGTCCAGCGGTGGTACAGGCCTCATCACCATGCCGGTGCGGAGCCGCTGGGCCAGATCGATCACGTCGGCTACGACGGCACTTGAGGTGGGCCCCGGGCCGGCCCCCCTTCCGTAGAACATCACCGGACCCAGAAGGTCGCCGACCACGTGGACCGCGTTGAAGACCCCATCGATGTTGGCCAGGGTGAAGTCCGTGGGCACAAAGGTGGGATGAACCCGAGCCTCGATCTCACCGTTCCGCTGTTTGGCGATCGCCAGCAGCTTGATGGTGTAGCCAAGCTCCCGAGCGTAGCGGAAGTCCTTGGCGGTGAGGCGTGTGATCCCCTCGTGGAATAT
>DAHXJB010000331.1:0-9672 GCA_027372455.1 Chloroflexota bacterium
TTCAATGAAACCAATCAACATCCAGAGGACGATCGGCAGAGTCACTATCAGGTGGGTAGAGACCAACGCGACGTAGGTGTCGGTCAGGTGCACCTTGACGAAGAGCACGAACCAGGGGATCAGGAAGGCGATGCCTGGCGCCATCCGGGCCGTCAGGATCAAGAGAGCAAAACCGGTCCGGCGGTAGCGCGCCACCGAATATGCAGCCGGGATGCCCAGCAGCAGGGCCAGGCCGGTCGAGAAGAATGCGACGATGGCGCTGTTGACGGTGTAGTTGGCGAAGTTGCTATCGACCAACACCTGCCGGTAGTTCTCCAACGTCGGCACGAAGAACCATACCGGCGGGATGGCCATGTAGTCGACCTCGTTCTTGAACGAACCCATCAGCATCCAGAGGAAGGGAAAGAGAAACGGAATCAGCACCAGCAGCGCTACGAACACAAGCAAGGCCCGGCGGATGGCACGCTTTGTCGCTCGGCTGCCGCGGGACGGAACGGGACGGACTGCGTCTACCATGTGACCCTCCTGGCCCGGATCAGCACCAGGCTCATTCCGAGCACCAGCGCGAAGATGACCACCGAGATAGCCGCGCCGTAGCCGACCCTGTAGTAGAACAATCCAACTAGGAAGTTGTAGACGTTGATTGTCTCGGATGCGTAGCCCGGCCCCCCACGCGTCATCACGTAGATGATGTCGATCACCTTCAACAGGTCGATGAAGCGGAAGAGTATGGCCACCAGGAGCGTGGGCCACACCATAGGGAGCGTGAGGCTCCAGAAACGTCGCCAACGGGAGGCGCCATCGATCATGGCCGCCTCGAATGGCTCGCTGGGGAGCGCTGCCAGCCCCGCCAGGCAGATTAGGGCGACCATTGGTGTCCATTCCCACGTGTCCACCATCACAAGGGCAGGCACCACGAGCGTGGGGTCGGACAGCCAGGCGATGTCACGCACGCCCGCAAGGGAAAGAAAGTAGTCCAATACGCCTGCAGTAGGGTCCAGCATCATCACCCACACCAGCGCCATGGCGACCGGCGTCGCCACCATGGGCAACAGCAGCAGTGTCCTCATCAAACCCCGGGCGGGGAACTCCTCATTGAAGAGCAGTGCGATGCCCACGCCGAGCGGGACTTGAACAACCAGCCCGAGGCCGATGAATATGCCAGTCCGCTCCAACGCGTGGATGAACCTGTCATCCTGAAGCAGCGCCTGGTAGTTCTGGAGCCCCACCCAGGCCGGCTCCGCCGAGCCCAGCAGCAGCCAGCTGTGCAGGCTCATGTACAAGAGGTAAGCCAAGGGGAAAAACATTAGCAGGGCGGTGGCCACCATGGCCGGCAAGGGCATCAGCCACGAGGCGTTGCGGTCACAGACTCTCAGAAGCCTGTTGCCGATGGTACCTAGCAGCCCGGGCGATCTTATTGCGGCGGCGTACTCGCTCATCTTGCCTCCATGTTCCATCTTTGTCGGGTCGCTAGACCTCGGGGAGACCTCTCTGCCGCCGGAAGAAGTTGATGCTCTCCCGCAGCCCGACCTCCATCGAGAACCGAGGCCGGTAACCCAGCTCCTCCTCGATCCTGCGGGCGCTAAGCTTGGCGATGGCGTCCCAGCGGCCCGGCAGCATCTCGATCTCGGCCTCGGGGAGCAGCCGGCGCACGTGGGCCACCGCCTCTCGCACTGTCCGCACGTCCCCGGTGGTATTGAAGCTGCGGGTACGCGTGGGAGACTCGTGGTACAGGGCAAGCACCACTGCCTGAGCAGCGTCCTCCACATGCTGCCAGTTGACCAGCGAGTCCCCCATCGGGACCTTGCCCGGCCGGCCAGTTGCCGGCTTCTCCACCAGCTCAAGGTTGAGTTGATAGGCTGTCTCGCCGCGGAGACGGCCAGGTCCATAGACAACCGTGAAGCGCAATCCAATGTTGTCCACACCGAAGCGCTCGAAGTAGTGACGGCCTATCCGCTCATTGAATGACTTGCAGGCACCGTAGACGTTTCGCGGGTAGTGAGGGGCGTCCTCGTCCGGATATTCTTCTGCATAGAGCCCCGGGGGACCGTAGACAGCTATTGAGCTCGCCCACACCACACGGCGCAGCCCCAGGAGACGCGCAGCCTCAAACGAATGATTTAGCCCGTCGCAGTTGATCCGTGTCGCCAGGGCGGGCTCGGCATCACACACCGGAATAAGAGCAGCAGCCAGGTGAACGATGGCATCGACGCGCTCTTCCTTGGCAGTAGCAATCAAGTGAATGGGGTCGAGGACGTCGCCTCGTACGAAGTGCACCTGCCCCAATTCAGCGGGCTGCAAAATTCGGTGGATAGCGTTGTCCTGCACGTTGACGTCGTACACCACGACGCCGTGGTCATCGGCCAGCAAACGGCGGATCGCGTAGCTGCCGATGAAGCTACCTCCTCCCACGAAAAGCACCCGCATCTATCCCCCTCCTAAGCCATGAAGGACCCACCATTGACGTCGATGGCAGCTCCGCTAATATAGCTGCTGTCATCGCTGACGAGGAACAGCACCACGTTGGCGTTCTCCTCTGGCCTCGGGAGCCTCCGCAGCGGCGTCTGCGCCAGCATAGTCTCTCTCTCCTGGGCGGTCATCTCGTCCCAGTTCTTCTGCAGCGCCGGCCCGCTGATGGTGAAGCTCGGCACCAGGCAGTTCACGTTGATGCCATGCGGGCCCAACTCCTTCGCCACGTGGCGGGTCAAGGCCAGCACCCCGGCTTTCGCGCAGGAGTACTCCGGCGACACCGCCCCGAACCAACCGGTGCTGCGGGCGGCTCGTGAGGAGACGTTTACAATCTTCCCGTACCCCTGTCGCTTCATCGGTCCCGCGACGGCCCGGCAGCAAAGAAAGGCCGTTTTCAGGTTGGCCGCGATGATCATATCCCAATGGGCCACGTCGACCTGCTCGATCAGGTTGGTGCCGCCGCCACCGGGGTCGCCGCCAGCGTTGTTGACCAGGATGTCGATTCGCCCATGGTTGCTCAGACAGTAGGAAACCATACGGTCCACCTGCTCGGGGTTCGTGAGGTCGCCCGCGAAGGCAGAGGCTCTCGCCCCCTCGGCTTGAAGGGTGCGGGCTGTTTGCTCGGCCCCTTCGGCCTTGATGTCCACCGCCACGACCGTAGCCCCCTCGCGGGCCAGGGTGCGCGCGTAGACCGCGCCCAGACCGCCACCTGCTCCGGTAACAATGGCCACCCGATCCGACAGTCGCATCATCACTTCACTCCCTGCCCCACCTCATGTAGGGCCAGACCTGCCCCCTACGCCCTTCCCCGGACAGGGGTAGGGAGAGGATAAGACTGTTCGTTGCTGGAGTGTGCGGCATCGGGCTACCGTCTGATGCCGCACACTCCAGTATGTGGAACCTGCCCGCCCCCCGCGGTCGGGGACTGGGGCAGGGGGGGTTGGGATTAGCTGTGGTTTCTCCCCAGGCTCACGACATCTTGAGAATCTTCAAGGTGTCATCCTGCGCCTTCTGAGCCGCTGTCTTGGCATCCCCGCCCTGGATCACCGAGACTATCGCCTTGCCGATGGCGTCGCGGGTCTCCGGCACCTGCACCACCAGCGGGTTGGCCTGGTTTACCGCCGCCGTGGGGATCTCCTTGTTGAAGACTTCGAGCCAATCCTTCGGCTGCGACGCCTGGTAGGCACTGCTGTTGAAGACAGACTGCCGCGCCACCGGGAACTTGTAGGGGACCCAGGTGCTCACCTGCGCCTTGCTCGTCAGCCACTCGATGAAGTACCAGGCCGCTTCCTTGTGCCTTGACTTAGAGGATATGCTAAGGGCCCAGGAAATGAGGGTGCTATGCACCCCAGCCGGGCCCTTCGGCAGCATGGCGTACCCCACCTTACCAGCGATCTTGGATACCTTGGGGTTCTCGTAGGTTGAGACAAAGTTGCTGGAGTCGGTACACATCGCCGCATTGCCCTGGTCGAACACGACCTGCTCTTGAGGCCACTGCATGCCGGCGGTGCCAGGTGGACCGTACTTGTGGAGCGTGCTGCCGTAGACCTCCAGCCCCTTGATGAAGGCGTCGGTGGTGAACTCAGGTCGTCCCTTGTCGTCCAGCCACCGGCCGCCCTCGGCGAAGACGAAAGGCGCCAGAGTGTAGACGGCTTGAGTACCATCCCCCCGGCTGGTGTAGCCCGCGAAATTGGCGTTCTTGTCGTACATCTTCTCGGCCGTGGAAACGAACTCGTCGATCGTCTCCGGGACCTTGATACCCTTCTGCTGGAACTTGTCCTTGTTGTAGTAGAGCATCTGCACTTCGGGGTAGAGGGGAACGCCGATCAGCGTGTTGTGGACTGTAGCAATGCTGACGCATGTTGGAATGAAATCCTTGAAGTCGTAGTCCGGGCTGGTGAGATCGGTCGACTGGACGTACTTCTCTATGGGCTCGTACCAGCCCGACTTGTAAAAAGCCTCACCATCCCAGGAAGTGAGGCTCATGTAGCCGTCCACCGACCCTGGATCGGAGTTCAGCACCAACGTCAGCTTCTGCCGGAATTGGTTCTCCGGCAGCACCTCCCATTGCACCTTGATGCCGGTGAGTTGCTCAAACTCAGGAAGTGCCTTTGGTACCAGGAGATTGCTCCAGTCGTGGGTATCGAGCATGAAGTGAAGCTTGGTTCCCGAGAACCTCTTCCAGTTGAAGCCCCCGGCAGCGGCCGGGGCGGTGGTGGCCGGCGCGGCCGCGGTGGGCGCGGGTGCGGCTGGGGCTTTGGCGGCAGGGGCGCTGGTGGGAGCCGCGGCGGGAGCACTCCCGCCGCAACCGGCAAGGACGATGGTAGCGCCCCCGGCCGCCAAACCTTTCAGAAAGGACCGACGCGACAACCGCTTATCCATGGAAATCTCCTCCTTCCTCAAAGGCGAGGCGCGACTGCTCACCCTTGCACCCAAAGGCGAGGCGCGACTGCTCGCCGCTGCAGTCTATTGGGGGCTTCTTGGGGTGTCCAATAGAAGATCTCAATCGTTATCATAGTCCCCTGATACGGCACATAACCGGAGCCCTACAGCGGCCGTTCAGCTTGGGCCAGCAGGCTCAGCCCCTCCACCACACTGGCAGGATCGGCTATCCCCTTTCCCGCGAGTTCAAAGGCAGTGCCGTGGCCCACGGTGCCGTAGACAATGGGGGATCCCAGCATGATCCCAGCCACTCGCCGTTTTCCAAGTACCTTTATGGGCAGATGGCCCTGGTCATGATACATTGCCACGTAAAGGTCGAAGACGCCCTCCTCCGAGCCGACGAAGAGACCATCGGCTGGGATGGGACCGACCACGTCGATCCCTTCGGCCCGCGCATCCTCGATTGCCGGCGCCACGATCTCCGTGTCCTCGGTGCCGAAGATACCTCCCTCGCCGCAGTGTGGGTTCAGCCCGGCCACGGCGATGCGCGGACGAGCG
Organism: Chloroflexota bacterium; assembly: GCA_027372455.1. Taxonomy (GTDB): domain Bacteria; phylum Chloroflexota; class UBA6077; order UBA6077; family UBA6077; genus JAJYNT01. Next base: position 5,410 of record DAHXJB010000331.1, read on the forward strand.
ATGCCCAGCCCTCTGATCCCCCTGTCACCGATCCGTATGGTGTAGAGCACCCTCTCCCGGGTGATCTGGTCTAACGCCTGCCGCAGCGACGCATGGTGAGTTACACCCAGTACCCGCATCGGCCCGACGCACAGCATCAGCACCGTTTTCTCGACAGCTGTAAGATGGGCCAGCAGCCCCGGCCCGTCGAAGTGAAAGCCGGCCTGGTACATGGCGGCCTTGCTATGAGGTCCGGCGAGCACGCCGTGGATCTCGCCGGCCAGTGCCAGTTGGACCCCCTTGCGGGCTGCCTCGACGAAGGCCTGACCATTCATTGCCTGTACCTGACCCAGCCGCAATTCGGCGAGATCCACATCGGCCAGGTCCAGCACCTCCAGCACACCATGCCGGAATTCCGCCTGGTCCACGCTCTCTATCCGACGCAACTCCACAGGCGCACCGGCGAAGCCTCTCGCCTGCTCCATGACGCCATAGTCGCCGATCACGAGCGGCCTGCAGTGCTGGTACACCTCGCGAAACGTCGCGGCCTTCAGGGCGATCTCCGGGCCAATACCGGCCGGGTCACCCATGGTCACGCCAATGATGGGTCTTCTTGCTTTCATAGGTTTCCTCATTGAACTACACCTCAATTCTTCAGGCCTAATTCGCTCTTGACGTTCAGTCGAAGGCTCGTTACTATTTGGGACGAACAGAGTTTCGCCAGACGAAATTCTCTTTCACGCTCATTGCTGAGCTTTTCAGCACGTTCGCGTTGGCAACCTGCTCGGACCCCTTCTGCTGGCGCTTTCTGCCGAAACCGTGCAATCGGATGAGCGAACCTTGGAAGTCTCCACTGCACAGCTAAGAGTCTTTATTGCCGTAGCGACTCAGCGCAACTTCACACGGGCGGCCGAGAATCTCTACATGGCTCAGCCTTCCGTAAGCGCGGTGATCGCCAAGCTCGAACAGACACTCGGACAGGTGTTGTTTGAACAGATAGGCAAGAAGGTCTGTCTCACTGAGGCAGGCGAGATTCTGCTCGACTACGCTAAGCGGATCTTGGATTTGTCTGAGGAGACGGATGAAGCCCTCAAAGAGTTCGAAGAGCCGGGCGCTGGTAGACTGCTGCTGGGGGCCAGCAATACCATCGGCATATACTTGTTGCCCGCGGCAATCGCTCGGTTCAAGCAAAGCTACCCCAAGGTATCGGTCTTTATTGGGATCGGCAATACCAACGAGATAGAAGTTGGACTGCTCAGCAATCGCCTCGACTTCGGCCTGGTGGCCGGTTGCCCCGAACACCAGGATCTCAGGCCTAGTCACTTTTTGCGGGACAAGCTGGTGCTGATAGTTCCCGCCGGCCATCCCCGAGCGCGCGAGGGCGCGATCAAAGTGGCCGATTTGGCGCAAGAGCCGTTCATCATTCGCGAGCGGGCAGCCACCACTCGTAGCACGGTAGAACGAGAACTGAAAAGGCTCGGCGTCGCTCCGAAAGTGACAATGGAGGTCGCCAACAACGAGGCCGTCAAGCAAGCGGTGGCAGCCGGCATAGGCGTATCCATTGTCTCCGAACTTACCATCGCGCCAGAGCTGGCGCTGGGCTCCATCGCCAAGCTGGAAATTGAGGGCGCTACGTTCGAGCGCGACTTCTACTTGGTCGTGCACAAAGACAAACACTGCTCCCCTACCGTGCGCGAATTCCTGAACCACCTTAGGGCCGCGGTCGCCGCCTTGCCTTACGCCTCGCCCATCGAATAGCCGAGCTCGAAGGCGGCCACATTCTCGTCCTGGAACTTCGGGATGCGTTGGCGCACCGCGTTGGCGACCGCTTCCTTCTTCAGCGTGTCCGACATCAGCTTCGCCATGTAGCCGACAGCGACCACGTTCGCGAATATCTCCCGGCCAAACTTTTCGACGGCAATGTCGCGCGCGGCGAAGGCCACTTGGCGCACGTTCAGCGTCTCATCAGGCTCGACGAAGGCCGGGTCGTAGATGACGGTGCCTCTACTCACCAGCTTCTTGAAACGGTTGTATGCGGCCTTGGAGAGGGCGCAGAGGAAATCCGGGTCTTCCACCACCGGACTATCTATCGGCTCGTCGGAGATAACCACCTGGCTGCGTACGTAGCCGCCCCGGGTTTCTGTGCCATGGCTGATCAGCATTGTGGTGTTGAGACCCGAATTCACCGCTGCCGTGCTCAGTATCTGGCCGACGCGGACGACGCCCTGGCCGCCGAAGCCGCTCACCAGCACTTCGATTCGCTTGCCCATCAGCGGTACCTCCTCTGCACTGTCTCGACGTTGTTCCTGACTAGTTCGGAGTATTCGACACGGCTGTTACTGGCGTCGAAGAAGATGCCGGTCCGGAACAGTAGTTCGCCCGGTTTGCCGGACCCGTTCGAGTCGGTGTGTTCCTTGAACCAACGATACACTTCCACGGGCTTGCGGGTGCCCAGAGCGCGGCCGGCGAAGTTGGTGATACACGGGAACGGCATGTGGACCAGCGAGAAACCACGGTTCTGGATCGCCTTCTTGATGCTCTCCACCGCCTCCTGACCCTCCAGGCTGGTGTGGCGGGCGAGGAACGTGGCTCCGCCCTCACGTAGGATGGCCAGCACGTCCCGGCCCCCCTGTACCCAGTTGGGCTCATTCATGCCGTATGGGCTGCTGTCGGTGCGATAGCCTTCGGGCGTGGTCCACCCGTATTGCCCTCCGGTGGACTGATAGCCGAGGTTGTCGCAGACGATCACGGTGATGTCAAGGTTGCGGCGGGCGCAGTGCAGCAGGTGCAGCAGGCCGATGCCGAAGGCGTCGCCGTCGCCGACGGTGAGAACGATCTTCTTATCAGGCGGCAGGGCCATGCGGAGTCCGGTCGAAATTGCGTAGACCCGACCGTGCGTGCCGGCGTAGTTGTCGCCCCTCCAGGTGCCGAAGGTCTGCCGGCCGGCGCAGCCGATGCCCGTGCCCCAGATGACATCCTCAACACCCAGGCCCAACTGGTCGATGGCCATGACGACCTTCTTGTGCACCTGTCCGAGGCCGCAGCCGCTGCAAGCCGTGCTGGGGATCTTGCGTGGACGCAAGTACTTCTGTACCAGAGGATCCATCTTACCAGGCCTCCCATTCCCACCGGTTGACCGGCAGCGGCCGGCCGGCCAGCAGAGTGTCGATCATCCGTTGCAGCTCCGCCACCGTCGGCAATTCGCCACACTTGCCGTAGAAATGGACCTCGCTACCCCTCGGCACCGCCCGCTGCACTTCACGCACGAGCTGGCCATCGTTGTTGAGTTCGACCGCAAGGTACTTCGTTGGGAGCGTGAACAGCTCATCGGGAAACGGCCACACGCCGATCAGCCTGACGCCGCCCACCTTCAAGCCGCGCTCGCGCGCCTGCTTGACGGCGCTCTTGACCACCCGTGAGGGGCTGCCATAGGAAACCAGCACCAGTTCCGGGTTGTCGTCCACAAAGTACGGCTCGTACCTGCGGAGGATGTCGCGGTGGTTGCGCACCTTGTAGATCATTCGGTGGGAGTGCTTGTGCTGCGCTTCGACCTCTTCGGTGTCGTAGCCCAACTCGGTCGGTGTCCAGTCCGAGCAGGCGGCACCCGTGTTATGCCCCAGTACCACAGGCGGGATGTCGATCTCGTCGCTAGCGGGGTAGAACTCGGGCCCCCTGTTGATCCGGCGAGGCAGCACGTTGAGGCCCATTTCCTCCAACTCCTCGGGTGTCTCCGGGATGGAGAGGCTTTCCCAGCCATCGGTCACAAGCTGGTCAGCAAGTATGGTCACGGGCATGCGGAAACGCTCCGACAGGTAGAATGCCTCCACCGTCAAGGTCAGGGCCTCCTGCACGCCGGAAGGTGCCAGGACGATCGTCTCGTAGTTGCCTCCCTGAGTGGGGTAGCGGGCTAAGTAAAACTCCCCCTGGCCGGGGGCACCTGTGATGCCGCTGACCGGCCCTACACGCTGGGCGTTGACCACAACCACAGGGATCTCGCTGCCGAGTGCCCACCCGTACGAGTCGGCGTAGAGAATGTAGCCAGGGCCTGATGTCGCGGTCATTGCCTTCAGGCCCCCAAGCGAGGCGCCGACGCAGATGTGCATCGCTGCCAGTTCGTCCTCAGCCTGAAGGTAGTAGCCACCGACCTGTGGCAATCTACGAGACATGTTCTCGGCGATCTCAGTCGCCGGTGTGATGGGATATCCAGCAAAGACCCGGCAGCCGGCGATGATCGCTCCCTCGGTAATTGCCGCGTTGCCGGTTTCTAGAACGCGCTTCATTGCC
>DAHXJB010000356.1:0-20978 GCA_027372455.1 Chloroflexota bacterium
TGCGGCTTTAGCCCAGGGCAAAGCCGAGCGCCACGACCCCCTGTGCTTACTCACTTTGGGACGGTCTCGGCCACATCCTACCCAGGAACGCGGGGCACGAGAGACTTCCGTCCGCGCTTCTGACAACTCCCCGCGTCTCGCTCTCGACTCGGTGCTCCCCGTGCTCCGGGCCGAGGGGCTCGAAGGGCTGAAGGTCGAGGTCGCGCTACGCGACCGCCGTAGCCTCGTCTGGGATTCCGCGGGGAGCTCACGCAGTTGCGGCTGTTCTGAGGCGGAACGCGGCGTAGCGATTACAGGGCAGAAAGCTGGAGCGGCACGAGACCACCTCTGAGGGAATGGAATGGGTGCAGTCCGAAAGCGGCAACGGCAGAGCGCCGTCGAGCGATTTCTGGCGGCGTATGAGGCGGTCGCCGCGAGGAGCGAACCGCTGATTGGGTCGACGCCGGACTCGGCGGACAGGGCACTGCTTCTGCGCCGGCTGTTCACCAGGCTGCTGGTGCTCGACACTATCCTCAAGAGGGGCTGGCGTGGCGACCGTTACCGTGATGGGCTTCTCTCCGTGGAGCAGGACGGCCTGTCCTCGCTGCTGAACTCTCTCAACTCCGACATTCTGCCACCGCTCTCCCTCGACCGCAGGTCAGCGGAAGAGATCGCGCTCCTGATGGCCCATTCCCTCTTCCGGCGTTTTCGCTTCGCGGCCGGGGATGAAGCCGCATCGGTGGAAGCCGCCGAACTGGGTCCCGAGCTGCTGGCAGTGCTGGTCGAGCGCAGGACACCCGGCCGACATGAGAAGGGGAGCTACTACACCCCGCGCGCCATCGTAGTCTTCATGGTTCGGCAGGCCCTCATCTGCTACCTGGAAACGACCCTGCCCGGCGAATCTCACGAGGCGATCGCGCGGCTGGTGGAGGAGCGAGATCCCAGCGGACTTGGGGATGGGGCCGGGGCGCTGAAGGTGCTACGTAAGGTGAGGGTGTGCGACCCGGCCTGTGGGGGCGGGGCGTTCCTGGTGGGAGCCCTGGGAGAGCTGGCGGTGCTGAGGGAGCGGCTGGAAGAGCCGACAGGCTCGCCTCATCGGGTGAAAGAGGGAATACTGCGCGACAATCTCCGCGGCGTCGAGTTGGATCCCGCGGCGGTGGAGGTTGCCCGCCTGAGGCTCTGGCTGGAACTGCTGGCCGATTGGGAAGGGGGTGATCTCCCCACGATGCCGAAGGGCACGCTCCACGCGGGGGACAACCTGCTGGACTCACAAGGAACGGCCAGTTCTCCAGGGGGCCCGGACAGAGCTGGGTACGACGTCATCCTGATGAATCCACCCTACCTTCTGGCTAGCCGCGTGCCAGGCCACGCCAGAGAGCAGTTCCGGCGCTACTCCCGCGAGCTGCGGTCGCGATACGGTTTCAGCGACGATCTGTACGTTCATTTCATCTACCGAGCCCTGGAAATGCTGCGGCCGAGAGGGGTTCTCTGCGCCATCACCTCGTCCAGCTTTCTCACCAACGCCACCAAAGAGCATCTGCGTCGAGAGTTGCTGCGGAACGACCTCCGCCTGATAGCGCCCACGGGGCCCGGGCTGTTCGACGCGCAGGTATATCCGGCCATCACGCTGGTTAAGAAGGCGACAGCGGAAGACAGGGTCTCGAATGAGTTCAGCTTCTTGAGCCTGCATCGATTGGCCCAGGAAGAGATCCTTCAGCCCGGGCTCGTGGATCGTCGCTCCGCGGTGGTCTCGACGGATGAGTATCGGGACGCCTTCGGTGCCATCTTCTTCGAGCCCACTGAAGAAAACCGGCGGATCTTCCGAAAGTTGCTGGTAGGTCGAGGTTCTGAGGTGGCCGCATCTCGGCAGGATGGGCATCGCTTCGTACAGCTTGGGGAGGTCGCTCCTGCCCTCGATAGTGGCATCCACAGCGGCAACGTACGCGGCCGGCTGTTCTACAGGGATGCGGTGCCCGGCAAGCGGCTACATCGACTGTTACAGGGGATTCAACTGGTGCGCTACGGCGTCTGGTGGGACCACCCCAGGGCCCGCTACCGCTACGTCGACCTGGAATGCCGCGCGGATCCCGATGTCCGGGGCAGAGGCAGGGGGGGCAAACCATCCGCACGAGGGGAGTACTGGCACTTCTGCGGGGCCATAGAGAACCACCATGTGGAGGAACGGCTGCTGATGCGGCAGACCGGCGACGCTCCCTTCGTGGGCTACCTCAATCAGGGGACGGAGAGGATGTACACCGACAACACCGTCCACACCCTGCTGCTAACCGCCCGTGGTCGCGACCTGGGGTTCACCTATCGATACCTACTGGCACTGCTGAACTCCGGCGTCGTCGCGCGCATCTACCGGGCCCTGGCTCAGGAGGAGGGCCGGGTACTGGCCCAGGTCAAGACGGCGGTGACCAACCGGCTGCCGCTGCCGATCCCGGATGACGGCGAGAGGGAGAAACTGGAGGGCATGGTGGAGGAGATTCAGGGGATCTACCGGCTCCGGGGCTTTCCGCTTGCTTGGGATGCGGCCGAGAGGGTAGCAGAACTGCGGAGTAGTATAGACCGACGGGTGGCCGCACAGTACGGGTTGTGATGGCCACGGCTGACGGCTCCTATCTCAGTCCGGCCACCACAGCCCACCGACGCCTCGCAGCCCTTCCTCTCCGACGACCAACTCGACGGCACGGCGAGGAGCCGTCACCTCCTGCCCCCAGGGCTCTTCACGGAACCGGTAATCGTGCTTGCGTATGTATTCGTCCAGGTCCCCAACTACGACGCCGATCCGCTCGGCCTCCAGGCTTGCCAAAGTTCTTGCGCCGGCTGGATCCGAGCAGTTGAGCGCCTGGGCCAGGTGAGGAAGGCAAAGTCCGGGAGTCCGGCGAAAGGCCGCCTGGGTCTCGGACAGTCGTATCGACCGCGCGAGCGCTCTTGCCCATCCTATCTCCACCTCAGCGCGCTCGCTCTCCACCGCACACGGCTGCACTTCGAAGACCACGTCGCCAGCCATCAGCCTCACTCCGCCGCGGGATCGTCTTCCTTCCTTCTCGCTGTCCGAAATCATTGCGGCCAGACGGCTGAGGACGCTTCGGGCCTGTAAATGAAGCAGGGCATCGGCGGCAGAGCTATCGGGGTGTTCAGACAGCTGCCACGTATGAAGGTGGCACAGCGAGGGATGAGTCTCGCGATCCTCTTCAATAGCCCGGCCAAGCGGGCGATTGTCAACCTCGCGCAGCTGCGCGCAGACCGGGCACCCTCCTCCTGGAAGAGCAGAAAGCAGATATTCGGCGAACTTCGTATCTTCTGCGCCGTCACTAGGAGGAAGAATGGGAACTTCTCTGCGTGTTAGGGCTCCGCGCCCGCCCACAAGCAGCTGTGCCAGTGACGACCTGCCATCCTCGGTCGGGTCCGAGGGAGACTCTAGAGCGGAACCGAGGGAGTTGGCGGCTCTCGAAAGAAGAATAGTCGCCGTCCGATGGGGAAGGCGGTAGCTCAAGGCCCGCTCCAGGTGGGGTAGACAGAGTCCGCTGTGCGACAGGTAGATCTCTGCAAAGTCCGGCTCGGGCAGGTGATCGATGAGGGTGCTGAGGTATCGACCTTCGCTATCAGCGAGATTGGCACAGATAGGGCACGAAGCCTGAGGCAGCAGCCGCGAGGCTAGGGTAGGCTTCCGCCGGTAGCCGGCAAGCAGTCCTCCTGAAGATCCTTCTTCAAGGATCCTCATCACCTCACCCAGCACGTCCCGATAGATGATGGCAACGCCGAGGGCGCTGGACGGTTGGTGCGCCAACTGCCAGGCATGGTGAGGGCAGAAGCCTCGCGACGCCCGAAGCTGCTCTCGCAAAGCCACGTCGTTCACCTGCTCGTAGGCCAGGGAATCGAGGGAGCGGGCGACAGAAGCGAGCGAGAGCCGGCACACGGGACAGCCCTCGTTTGCCAGTGCATCCCTGACGTCGTAGAAAAGGGTGTGCCTGCCGGCTGCCCTCGACCAAGCAAAGAGCCTCGCCATGCCTACTGTTGGCAGGAGGGGCACAGCCCGGCAATCTCCAGGCGGTGATTCGTGATCTGGTAGCCGGTGCGAGACTGCAGGTCGGTCAGGAGATCCCGGACCGGGCAACCTTCAAAGTGGAGCACCTGCCCACAGTTGGAGCAAACCAGGTGGTGATGATGCTCCTGGCCATCCAGACATGTGGCGTAGGAGAGATGGCCGCCGTTGGGGACGCGGCTCAGATAGCCAAGCCGCTCCATCAACTCTAGGGTTCTGAACACGGTGGCACGGCCAACCCTTATCCCCTCCGCCTTCAAGTCACCCAGCAACTCGTCCGGAGTGAACATCCTAGACCGCGACATGATGAAGCCGGCGAGGGTGCGGCGTTGCCCGGTGATCGGATAGCCGCGAGCACCAAAATGGCGCAGGACAGCCTCGACCACGGGTTCTTTTGCGCGCTGACTGTTCTCTGCCTTGTTCATCGCCATGATGCTAGCCCTCCTCGGAGCCAACGTCAAGTTGCGGCCGGGGCAATCCATGGCATCCAACCTGCGCTACCTTGACATCCGAGATGATACCAGGTATCATCGGTCCCGTCCATAAGGATGATAACTGGTATCGTCCAGATCGCGTGAGCTATCGGGCGCCGAATGCCCGACTTGGGAACTGGGAACTGATCGCCCAATGGTTAATAGGGTTCGGATGCGCGCCGCCCCATTTCTTGTCGTACTGGCCACTTTGCTCACGGCGTCGGCTTGCGCCGCGGCCGCGCCGATATCCGCCCCGGCGCCGGCCACCCCAATCGAGCCCGCCACGACGTCGCTGCCGGCCCCCTCCACGGCGAACGAACCTTGTCCGGCCACCCCTATCACAGCGATCGCGGTCGAGAATTTCTACGGGAACATGCTTGCACAACTCGGTGGCCAGTGCGTCAGGGTGACCACGATTCTCTCCAATTCGACCGCCGATCCTCACGAGTACCAGCCCACAGCCAACGACGCCAAGTCATATCAGAATGCTCAGTTCGTCGTGGAGAACGGCCTCGGGTACGACGATTTCTCAGACAAGATCATCGCCACGCTGAGCCAGAAGCCGGTCGTTCTCAACGTTGGCGACGCGCTAGGCCTGAAGGTCGAGGCCAATCCCCACGTTTGGTACAGCGCCGACTACGTGGACAAGATAGCTCGGGCCATGACCCAGGGCCTCAAGCAGGTGGACCCCTCCGCCAGCAGCTACTTCGATAAGCAATCCGCCCAGTTCTTCAGCGAGGGACTCAAAGCATATCACGCCTCGCTAGCGCAGCTCCAAACGCGGTTCAAGGGCACCCCGGTTGGCTCGACCGAGTCGATCTTCACTTACATGGCGAGTGCCGCTGGGCTCAACCTGGTCTCCCCACCGACCTTCATGGACGCGGTCGCGGAGGGCAACGATCCATCCGCACGGGACATGGCGATCTTCGAGGACGAGATCACGAAGCACCAAATCAAGGTTCTCATCTACAATACTCAAACGGTCACCAACCTGACGGAAAGATTGAAAGCGATGGCCATCGCAAACGGCATCCCAACGGTCGGAGTCTCAGAGACCATGCCGTCGGACGCCAGGAGCTTTCAGGATTGGCAGACCAATCAGCTGCAGCAGTTGATCAAAGCACTCTCGTCAAGCAGGGGCCAGCAATAGCGGATGGTCAATCCCTTCTCTTCCCACAACCACTCGCGCCTTCCCACCATTGATGCCGCCACCGGACCGGCGGAGCAAACCGCCCTGCCTTTGGAGAGCGTAACCTTCGAGGATGCGGCCGTCGAGCTTGGCGGCCGCACGATCTGGAGCCACGGTTCTTTCAAGGTTTACCAGGGTGAAATGGTCGGCCTGATCGGCCCCAACGGTGCCGGAAAGACAACCTTGCTTCGGGTACTGCTCGGTCAGATCAAGGCGAGCCACGGGCAGGTCCGGGTACTGGGCGCACCCGCTCGGCGCGGCAACCGGGATGTCGGCTACGTGCCGCAGCATCAGACGATGGAACTGGACCTCGCGGTCAGGGCGTTCGACTTTGTCATGATGGGTCTCACCGGGCACCGTTGGGGACTCGGCAGGGCTTCCAACGCAGAACGGCACTCCGTGCAAGAGGCTCTCAAAGCGGTCAACGCCGCGGCTCTCGCGGACGAACCGATCGGCGTGCTTTCGGGCGGCGAGCAGCAACGGCTGCGCATTGCTCAGGCGTTGGTCACCGAGCCTCGGCTTCTCCTGTTGGACGAGCCCTTGGCCAGCCTGGATCTTCGCAGCCGGCATGAGATCGTTGATCTCGTACAGCGCATCTCTCGCGAACGCCGGGTTACCGTGCTGTTCGTTACTCACGACCTGAACCTCTTCCTCGGGGTCCTGGATCGAGTCATCTACCTACTAGATTGTAAACCGATCGCTGCCTCGATGGACGAGGTGGTCCGTCCCGACATCCTCAGCCGCCTGTACCGAGCGCCGGTCCGCATCGTCCACACGTCGGACGGCCGGCGTTTCATCACCGGAGTATGAGGCATTGACACCCGCCATCTTCGCCGGACCAAACTGGAATCTCGTCGCGGACCTGCAGACTATTCTCAGCTATGGCTTCATGCGCAACGGCTTTGTTGCCGGGACGATTATCGCGGTCATGGCCGCGGTCGTCGGCTACTTCGTCGTATTGCGGCGCCTGGCCTTCGCCAGTGAGGCTCTGGCGCACGGGGGGTTCGCCGGGGCAACCGGCGCAGTGGTGCTCGGAGTAGACGTATTCCTTGGTCTGGTTGCCTTCATCTCAGCCGCCGGGATCGTGATCGGTCTGCTCGGCGAGAAGCTTCGTGGACGCGACGTGGCAGTGGGGGCAACCCTCACCTTTGCTTTGGCCCTGGGGTCGTTCTTCCTGAGCATATCCTCAAAGCTGGCCGGGCAGGCGACCAATATCCTCTTCGGCAACATCCTGGCCATTGCGCCGGCCGACGTCTGGTACGTGACCTTCTTCGCTGCCTTCGCCCTGACGGCCATGGCAGTCATCTACAGGCCCCTACTTTTTGCCTCTCTGGATCCGGAGATCGCCGCGGCAAGGGGTGTGCCGGTTCGCCTCCTGGGTATCGGCTTCATGGTATTGCTGGCCATCGCCATCGCGGCGGCCGTCGAGGTGGTTGGGGTTCTCCTGATCTTCGCGCTGCTCATCCTGCCAGCGGCGACTGCTCAGCACCTTACGGCCAGGGTGGGTCGAGCGATCGGACTCTCTGTGGCCATCGGCGTCCTCTCGGTGTGGATCGGGCTACTCGCGGGTTTCTACGCGCCCTATCCTCCGAGCTTCTTTATCACAGCCCTGGCGTTCCTGACCTATCTACTGGTCAGGACCCTGACCCCCGGCGTTGGCAGCACACGAAGACGCTCAGCGCGTGCGACGAATCCCTGCGATCTCTGAGATGAGTCGCTGCGAACCCACGGGGAAGCGCCTCCGCGACAAGGCGCCGGGCCTGACTCTTGCACAGCTTCTAGAACTGCTTGGCTGCTACGCCAGAGACGACCAGTTGAACGAGGTGGTATACCGGTAAGGCTTTTGTCGTGGTGACATGGGATCAGTACCAGTATGGGAGAAGGACGCATGCGAAAACGAAGATGGATAGTGGCACTGGCCGCGCTGACCACGGGCACCTGGCTGTACCGCCAATGGCGGCGCAGCTCCTTTGAAGGTGTCTCCAGGATGCTACATGGCATGCCCAGCGCAAGCACCTACGACCCGTGGGCAGGACTGTTTCTGAGCGGCCTTTACGATCAGGTGGCCAGGGAACTGGCGGCAACATTTCCGACCGGATCGGTGCTTGACGTGGGCGCCGGCCCAGGCCGGCTCGACGTTCGGCTTGCCGAGATTGCACCTGGGGTCTCGATCACTGGAGTGGATCTGGACCCAGCGATGGTCGAGCGAGCAATAGCCCACGCAACAACGGCACAGGTGAGCGATCGGGTGCAGTTCCAACAGGGCGACTCCCAGAGGCTTCCATTCGACGACGGGCAGTTCGACCTCGTCGTCAGCAGCTTCTCGGTCCACCACTGGGACAATCCCGCCGCGGGGCTGGCCGAGGTCCACAGGGTTCTCAAGCCGGGTGGTCAGGCTCGGATCTACGATCTTCCCGACTGGACGCTGCGCTTCCACGGCAGCTACAACTCGCTGGCACGGCTAGCGGCGGGGAGCCCCTTTGGCGGCGGGGTGGTAGTGACCGTCCGGTGGCCCGACCGGCTGCCAACGGGACAGTGCCTGTGGTTGCGAAAAGCCGGGCCAGGAGAGTAACGAAAGAAAGCATGCGGACAGAAGTACCAACGGCGAAAGAGGCCCGGGGGAAAGAGACGGCTCCACCAACAGGCTGGAGGATCGCCGGCGCAATCCTACTGACCATCGGAGTCGTGGCCGGGGCCGTCGCTGTCTATCTGCTGGAGAGACGTGGAAGCTCCGCCGAGGCCATCTGGCTGTGGCTATTCGCCCTGGCGGCCCTGCCGGTGGGACTCAACTTCGGTGTAAGCGATCCGCTCCATCTGGCTAGGCCGAAGGCGAACAGGGAACTGGCCGCCGTGCTCGGCATTCTGGCGCTGGCGACGGTCATCCAGATCGCTCTCCCGCCGGAGAGCCGGATAACGGATCAATCCTCGTCTGTGGAACTGTCGTCGATCTTGAGGGGCGAGGTCAGGAACCTCTTCGCCCCCGGACCGACCGGACTCTCGCCGCTGAGCTACTGGGTGGCGCTGCCGCTGGCTACGATGGCGGGCGGTGCCGCCCTCGCGGTCCGATGGGGAGCAGCGATCGAAGGGTTGGTCTCCATCCTGCTGCTCTACCTTGTGGCGCGGCGGGTCGTCCCTTTCATAGCAGCCGCAGCTGGCGCTCTTCTGCTGGCCCTCACGCCCTGGCACATCCAAACGAGCCGGGGCGGACTTTTCGAGATGCAGCTCTTGGTGGGTCCGCTGCTGCTCTTCTACCTGCTGCTGCGGGCGATCGACAGCCGGCGTCCCATCGAGTACCTGCTGACCGGTTACGCCGGTGGGCTCTGCCTCGCCCTCACTCAGGCACCGCTGGTTGGGCCAGTGGCGGCCGTCGCGTACCTGCTCTTCAGGGCGATTCGGCAGCCAGCCTTCATGAGGCGGCAGGGTGTCAGGCTGCTGCTGTCCGGCGCCGGGGTCATCCTCTTCGCGTCCCCATTTCTGGCCTAAGCATCTGGCCTGGGATCGTTTGCGCAATCCACTGTCATGCCCACTTGCGCGGGCATCCAGATCCTCCCCGGCCGATGTGCCCTGGACCTCCGCTTTCGCGGGGGTGACGAAGGGCAGACTACCCGGGGCCAACTGCTCAGCCCTCGAGGGTGTTCCGGACAAAATTGACACCCTGGCGGCCCTACGTTTAAGATTCCACGGATTCTGGCAGAGTTGGGGGTTATCCAGTGACGGGTGACGAGATCCGCAAGTCCTTCTTGGACTTTTTCCGATCGAAGGGGAGCCTGGTTATGCCTAGCTCCAGCCTCGTCCCACGGGACGACCCCACCGTGCTGCTCACCACAGCTGGCATGCAGCAGATGATCCCATTCATGGTAGGCAGGCAGGCACCGCCTCAGCCTCGCCTGACCTCCTGCCAGAAGTGCTTCCGCACCACCGACATCGACAGTGTAGGGAACCCCAGAAACCTCACCTTCTTCGAGATGCTGGGCAACTTCTCCATCGGAGACTATTTCAAGAAAGAAGCAATCGCCTTCGCCTGGGAGTTCTCTCTCGATTACCTGAAGCTGCCCAGGGAGAAGATCTACATCACCGTGCATCCCACCGACGACGAGGCCAAGGGCTACTGGATGGAGGCTGGGGTGCCGGAGGAGAGAATCTCCTACCTGGAGGACAACTTCTGGGGACCTCCGGGGGACAGCGGACCGTGCGGCCCCGACTCCGAGCTGTTCATCGACATGGGTCCCGAGATGGGCTGCGGGAAACCGGACTGCGCGCCGGGCTGCGACTGCAATCGCTATCTGGAATACTGGAACCTGGTGTTCATGCAGTACTTTCAGGACGTGGATGGCACCAGGACCCCGCTGCCCCGCAAGAACATCGACACGGGGCTTGGATTGGAGCGGATGGCGGCGATCAAGCAGGGCTGTAAGACCGTCTACGAGACCGACCTGTTCAGGCCGATCATCCAGACGGCAGAGCAGCTGTCCCAGCGGCGGTATGGTAGCGATGAGAAGACCAACTTCTCCCTGCGGGTTATCGCCGATCACGGGCGGGCCATGACCTTCTTGACGGCAGACGGTGTTCTGCCCTCCAACGAGGGACGTGGCTACGTGCTCAGGCGAGTCTTGCGACGCGCCGTGCGGCACGGACGGCTGCTGGAGGTGGAGGGCCCGTTCCTGTCCGGCATTGTGGACGTAGTGGTCGACCATATGTCCGGGGCCTACCCGGAGCTGAAGGAACGACACCAGTTCGTGCGACGGGTAGTAGCCCAGGAGGAGGAGAGGTTCAGCCGGACACTCCAGACCGGTCTGGTGCTTCTGGACCGCTGGATCTCGGAGGCCAAGGAGCAGGGTCTCCCGAAGCTGCCAGGGGATCTAATGTTCAGACTGTACGATACGTACGGCTTCCCCAGAGAGCTGAGCGCGGAGATAGGCAAGGAATCGGGACTGGGCGTCGACCAGGATGGGTTCAAAACTGCCATGGATCGACAGCGGCAGCTCAGCCGGGCCTCGGCGAAGTTTGGTCGCGTTCTGGAGATGCGGGACGTGGCAGCGGGTGTCGACGAGGTCGAAGAGACTCGATTCCTGGGCTACGAGCTGATGGAATCCGAGGGGCAGATCGTGGCTCTGCTGGAGGCCGGTCAATGGCAACCCAGGGTGGATCAGGGCGCAGACGCCATCGTGATCCTCGATAGGACGCCCTTCTACGCGGAATCTGGCGGACAGGTAGGCGACACGGGAGTGATAACCACCTCGGAAGGCCGGTTCGAGGTACGTGATACCCAGCGGGATGAGGGGGGCCGAGTCCTGCACATTGGCACCGTGGTGGAGGGCTTCCTGGAGGTGTCCTCCACGGTCAGGGCTGCCATCGACATCGAACGGAGGATCGACACAGCCCGGCACCACACCTTGACCCACCTGCTCCACAAAGCGCTGCGGGATAGGCTGGGCACCCACGTAACCCAGGCCGGATCGCTGGTATCGCCGGACGTAGCTCGTTTCGACTTCACCCACGATGCAGCTCTCAGTCCTGAGGACCTGAGGGCCGTCGAAGCGGAGGTCAACTCCCGCATTTTCGCCAACATACCGGTAACTGTGACGACGAGAACCCTGGAAGAGGCCAGGGCCGCGGGCGCCATGGCACTGTTCACCGAGAAGTACGGCGCTGTAGTGCGATCGGTAGGGATTGGGGGGTACAGCCTGGAACTGTGCGGCGGGACCCACGTGTCCAACACGGGCGTGATCGGGGTTTCGCAGCTGCTGAGCGAGAGCAGCGTTGGTGCCGGTGTCCGCCGGATCGAGATGGTAGCGGGTCGCCCCGCGCTGAGGGTCATCCGATCCCGCATGGACGAGCTGGAGAATATCGCCACGGAGTTGGGAACCGTGCCAGACCTCGCCCTTGAGCGAGCACGCGCGACTGTGGAGGAATTGAACGGCACTCGCAAGGAAGTTGCTCGCCTTCGGTCCCGGCTCGCGCGCACGGAAGCAGAGGCCCTGCTGCGAAAGGCGGTACCGGTGGATGGCACGAGCGTGCTGTCCACGGCCGTCGATGTAGAGAGCATGGACGCCATGCGGGAGATGGTGGACTTCCTGCGGCCGAAGATGCAGCCCGGGATCATCGTCCTCGGCGCCGTGTTCAACGATCGCCCCAACTTCGTCGCTAGCGTCAGCAAAGAACTGATCTCGACCAAGCTGGACGCCGTGAAGCTGGTACGCCAGGTGGCGGCCCGCACCGGAGGCGGTGGCGGTGGGAGGCCGGAGATGGCGCAGGCTGGCGGCAAGGATCCACGAGAACTGCGAAGTGCCCTGGAGAGCGTCCAGAAACTGGTCGAAGACGCTCTACGGGGATAGTCCTCATCCTCAGCCTAACTTGCTCCCAGGGGGAGGGGTGAGAGGAAGGTTCGATGCCACGCTTGGGCGATGAAGTAGTGACTCTCGATGGCTCCGACACGATACGGAGCCTACTGGCAAAACTGGAAGAATCGGTCGGCGACGTGGCAGTCTTGGTGATCTCCTCAGACTGTCACATTGCCGATGGTCCCCTAGTCTACCGGCTGCTGGCGAGAGCTTCCCAGCGATATGCCGCCCCCTTCGCGGTGATCTCTAGCAATCCGGCCTGGCGGCAGCTAGCCAGGGAACATGGTCTCCGAGCATTTCCATCCATTGGAGCTTTGCGGCGAGCGGGACGGAGATCGGCCCTATCCGCCACCGAGGAGTGGGCCGATTCGCTCTTCTCCACGATCAATCCCTGGGCTCTGGTCCAGGTGTGGCCGGTGGCGGCAGTGGTCGTCGTGATCATGGCTGCTGTGCTCTTTTTCGTGGTGCCTGTAATGACAATCACCCTGCGTGCTCCCACTGAGTCGATCAGCCAGACCTTCACGGTCAATGTAGACGAGAGCAAGTCCAGCATCGATGATACCTCTATGACGATCCCGGGGCGAACGATCGAGGACCGGTTCACCATTACCGACTTTATCGACACCACGGGAGAGAAGAAGGTAGGAAAGGATCCGGCTCGAGGCGAGGTCACCATACTCAACAGCGCGGCCACACCGATTACCATCCCCAGCGGCACCACTTTGACTTCGTCTTCCGGGGTGAAGTTCACCACCACTACTGCTGTCACCGTTGGAGGATACCTTCCCGCGGGGCCGGTGGCAACGCCGACCGGAACGAGTGGAGTGACTGGGGCGAGTGGGCTGGAGGTTGGTGGGGCCGCCGTGAAGGTGCCCATCGTTGCGGTGGACCCTGGCGAGAAGGGAAACGTACCTGCTCTGGCCATCAGCATGATAGATGGAGATCTCTTTCAGGGGTTGACGGTGCTGAACGAGCAGCCGACGAGCGGGGGTACCGACACAACCGTTCGCACCGCATCTGCCGATGATCGCGCTAAGCTTAAGGAGTCGCTATTGCAGAAAGCTCAAACCCAGTCGCTCTCAGAGGTGACCGCGCGGCTAGGCCCGTTGGAGTCCCTGGTGCCAACCTCCGTTCAGGTCAAGATTGAGGGAGAGGAATACGACAAGGCCGTGGATGAGGTGGGAAACAGACTCACCGGCACCGTGTACGTGTCAGCCAGCGCAATGGCGTTTGCCAACAAGGACCTGAACAGCGTTGTCGAGAGCCAGTGGAAGAAATCGACCCCAAAACGGTACGAACCACTCCCCGGCAACCTTGCCCTTTCCGCTCCTCAGCTGCAGAAAGTCGGACCTCGGACCGCCACCCTGACCGTGAAAGCGACGGGTCAGGTGGTTCCCGTGGTGAAGGTCGACAACCTAGCACAGTCCTTGCGTGGCTCCTCGGTGTCCGACGCTCGCTCGAAGCTGGGCAACATCGGGAGCGGTTTCAGCGTGCAGGGGATCAAGATCTGGCCGCGGTGGGCGCCACGGGCCTACAGGATAGAGGTGCACACCATCCAGTGAGAGTGATGGCCCTCGATGTGGGAGACCGGCGGATAGGGGTGGCGCTGAGCGACCCAACCGGAACCATAGCGTCGCCTCTCACTATCGTCTACAGGGTTGCCGAGAGGAAAGATATCGAGGCCATCCGCGATCTCGCGGCCGAGCACTCGGTAGAACGGGTGGTGGTGGGTCTGCCCATAACCCTCCGAGGGGAAATGGGATACCAGGCGGAACGGGTGCGCCGCTTCGCCGAGCATCTCGCTGAGGTTCTGCCTGTACCCGTCGACTATTGGGATGAGAGGCACTCCACTGTGGCCGCGGAAGAGATCGCCAGATCCAGGAAGCGAGCGCGCGGCAGGGGGGCCCGAGAGGCAGTGGACGACGTGGCCGCGGCGGTGATACTTCAAAGTTATCTAGACAGCATCATCTCCCGGTGACGCGCGCGATCCCAATTCGTTGTCACTGCAGGTAGAATGGTCTTCTTCGTGCGGGACACTCTTCAGGAACAGGCTTCGTTAGCGCCTACAGACTTCTAGCAATTGGGAAGCGTGTAATGTTCAGCAGGCGGGGGATTGTTGGATTGGCCGCGGCGGTGGTGGCCGCGATTGCACTTGGCGTTCTGGCAGTGGGGGCGTGGAACGCGGCGCAGGACCCCAGAGGGATAGCGCTGGAGGCTGTGAATCGGTTTGTCGACAGCCCGGCGAACCCCGCCGACAGCTCGAAACGCACTTTCCAGGTGCAGGAGGGGGAGACCACTGCCCACATCGCCGACCGTCTTCAATCGGATGGGTTGATAAGAGACTCACGAAGTTTCCGGTGGATGGCCGATCTGAAGGGTGTGGCCGCCGACCTTGCGGCCGGGGAGTACGAACTGTCCCCAAGCATGAAGCCCAGCGAGATCCTGGCCATCCTCGCCTCCGGAAAAACCAAGAGCAATCCCCTGGTGACCATTCCGGAGGGATGGCGGGCCGAAGAGATCGCGGAGCGATTGGCATCGCGGGGCATCGGCACCACCGACCAGTTCATGGCGATAGTGCGAGACGGAAGTTCCAACTCACCTGCGCTGGCCAGCCGTCCGGCGGGGGCAAGCCTGGAAGGGTATCTCTTTCCGGAGTCCTATGCGGTGGACAGCAAGACGACTCCTCGGAGCATGGCCGATCGGATGGTGGCTGAGTTCGACCAACGTTTCACGCCGGAGATGCGTCAACAGGCAGCTGCCCTCGGAATGACCATCAATCAGATCGTCATCCTCGCTTCGGTGATCGAGCGTGAGGCGGTGATACCATCCGAACGGCCTCTCATGGCGGGCGTATTCTACAACCGACTCCGTGCCGGCATGCCGCTGCAATCCGATCCAACAGTGCAGTATGCGGTAGCTACGGCGGATCCCCAATCGCACGTCAAGTATGGCTGGTGGAAGCGCGACCTGACCGAGCAGGATCTGCAGATCGACTCCCCCTACAACACCTACAAGCACCTCGGACTGCCCGCTGGTCCTATCTGCAACCCGGGTCTCGCTTCTCTGAATGCGGCGCTGCATCCCACAAAGACCGACTACTACTACTTCATGGCGAAGCCGGATGGCTCCCACGCCTTCGCCAAGACCCTTGCAGAGCACAACGCGAACGTACTGAAGTATCGCAAGTGAAGTCCCCACCGCCTCGTCCAAACATTTTGGGCTGGAACCTTGTGCTATAATTCGAGCCTGAGGGAAGAATTGAGCACTAAGCGTAGAAGGTGACACTCTTGCAGGAAGGCAGGATACACGGGACCACAGTTCTGGCGGTAAGGCGTGGCGGAACTGTGGCCATGGCCGCGGATGGCCAGATCACAGTGGGCGACGTCGTGATGAAGCACAGTGCGCGGAAGACGAGGCGGCTGTACAAGGGAAAGGTTCTAGGGGGCTTCGCCGGTGCCGCGGCTGATGCGATAACCCTGTTCGAACGGTTCGAGTCGCAGTTGGAGCAGCACGGAGGGAATCTGCGTAAGGCTGCGGTAGAGTTAACCAAGGAGTGGCGCACAGACAAGTATCTGCGGAGGCTGGAAGCCTCTCTGATTGTGGCCGATGGGCAAGACATGTTGTTTCTTTCTGGCGACGGTGAGGTCATCGAGCCGGACGGGGACGTGCTTGCTATCGGCTCCGGCGGCAGCTACGCGCAGGCGGCGGCTGTTGCCCTTCTCGAGCACAGCGCGCTCTCTGCCGCGGAGATTGCACGGGCCGGGTTGGAGATAGCCGCGAACCTCTGCATCTTCACCAACATTTCTATCACCGTGGACGTCCTCGAACCATGAACGAAGAGGATGGGGCGCAACCAAAACACCTTTCTGTCGATGAGGCTGGGGATATGGAAGAGTTAACCCCTGCGCAGATAGTCGAGCAACTCGACAAGTATATCGTTGGGCAGGATGCCGCCAAGAAGGCGATGGCGGTTGCTCTGCGCAACCGATACCGGCGGCGCTTGCTGCCGCCCGAGGTGAGAGAGGACGTAGCACCGAAGAACATTCTGATGATAGGGGCGACCGGCGTTGGGAAGACCGAGATCGCGCGGCGGGTGGCGGCGCTATCGGCGGCTCCCTTTGTGAAGGTCGAGGCCACACGGTTCACCGAGGTGGGATACGTCGGCAAGGATGTCGAGAGCATCATGCAGGAGCTGATCGAGGCCTCGGTAAACAGGCTGTCGGAGGAGAGGATGCGTGAGGTGCAGTCCCAGGCGGAGAAGGTGGCCAACGAGAGGATCATAGACTACCTGTGCCAGCAGGCGCCGTCGGGGCTGAAGAAGAAGGGTCTACGCAGGTCCCAACTGTCCTCTGCACATTCAGGCGCCAAGTCACAGTCCTCGACCCAGGAGTTGGCCAAGGAAGATAGCACCCAGGTGGACGGCACGTCCGGTGATCAGGTCGGCGCGTCCACCCAGAGAAGTCGGGTGTCGAAGCTGTTGCGCAGCCAGCGACTTGAGGACACCATCATCGAGATAGAGGTCTCGGCAGACAACGACAACTACGAATCGGTGTGGGAGTTTTCCACCGGCATGAGCCAGGAAGAGGTGAACGAAGGGCTTCGAGAGTTCATCGAGAGCTACTCGACCTCGCGCAAGAAGTCCAAGAGGGTATCTGTAAGAGATGCTCGCCGAATCCTCACGCGGGAAGAGGCTAACAAGCTGGTGGACTACGACTCCGTGGTAGAGCAGGCGGTGCAGCAGGCAGAGCAGAACGGGATAGTGTTCATCGATGAGATCGACAAGATCGCGGGCTCCGGGATCGAGATCGGCTCCGACATCTCTGGAGAGGGAGTTCAGCGAGATCTGCTGCCCATAATTGAGGGTTGCAGCGTGATGACTCGCTACGGGGCGGTGAGGAGCGACCACGTCCTGTTCATCGCAGCCGGCAGCTTCACGAAATCGAAACCGTCGGACCTGCTTCCGGAACTGCAGGGTCGGTTTCCCCTTCGAGTGGAACTTCAGAGCCTGGGAGTGGATGAGCTGGTCAGGATACTGACGAGTCCTAAGAATGCCCTGGTGAAGCAGTACAGCGCGCTGCTTGCCACCGAGGGGGTGAATCTGGAGTTCTCAGGGGATGGCGTGACCGAGATAGCGCAGATGGCGAGCCGCATGAACCGGCAGATGGAGAACATTGGGGCTCGACGGTTGCAGACCATCATGGAGCACGTCCTGGAGGAGACCTCGTTCAGGGCCCCCGAGATGAAGGGCGAGACGGTGGTGGTGGACGCCGGCTTCGTGAGAGAACGGATGGCCAAGGTGGTCGCCGACGAGGATTTGAGCCGGTACATCCTCTAACTGGCTTCCTTGCTGGTTATGCAGTGGGCGTGCTAGAATGCCTTATGGGCGAGCACGCCCAAATTATTTGTCACGCCGCCGGACTCGCGGGGCCGTGTCACGAAGTTGTTCGTGGACTCTTCGCGGGAATGATGGCGACGGAAGAATGAACGGAGGGAACAGGTCTACCCATGGCAGCTCCAGTATCTATGAAGACGCTCCTCGAGGCGGGTGTACATTTCGGCCATCAGACCCGGCGCTGGGATCCGAAGATGAAGCCCTTCATCTTCACCGAACGAAATGGCATCCACATCATCGACCTCCAGCAGACAGTTGGCCGCCTGAGTGACGCGATGAGCTTTGCTCGCGACCTCGCCGCGAAGGGCGGGGTCCTCATGTTCGTCGGCACAAAGAAGCAGGCCCAGGAGACCATCGAGCAGGAGTCCGCTCGATGCGGCATGCCCTACGTGAATCAGCGTTGGATGGGCGGAATGCTCACGAACTTCCAGACCATCCAGAGCCGGATACGGCGGTTGACGGAACTGGAGGCAGCGCGCGATCGGGGCGAATTCGAACGGCGGCCGAAGAAGGAAGCCAGTGACCTGGAGGAGGAAATCACCAAACTGAACCGGCTGCTCGGGGGAATGAAGACGCTGGTCAGACTTCCGGACGCAGTCTTTGTGGTCGATCCCAACAGAGAGACGATCGCGATCGCCGAGGCACGCCGGCTCGAGTTGCCCCTGGTGGCCATGGTCGACACTAACTGCAACCCGGATGTCATCGATTACCCCATTCCTGCCAACGACGACGCTATTCGAGCTATCCGGCTGCTGACCAGCAAGATCGCAGATGCGATCCTGGAAGGGATCCAGCGACGTGAGGCCGAGCTGTCCAAGGCGGAGGCCGAGGCCGAGATGGCTGCCGCAGAGGGCGAAGCAGTAGAGGCTGAGGAAGAGGAAGAGAAGCCGCACGTCGAGATACCTGAGCTGGAAACGATGGCCGCGGAGGAGAACTCCGCCGCGGTCGCCGAGGAAGAGGCTCATCCCGAGGCTTCGGAGGATGTGGAGCCGGCTTCCGACGAGCCGTCGGACAACGGAGAAGAAGAGGCTTAGAGCCCGGAAGCACAACCGGGTTCTCGAGAGGACCAGAGGGCAATATCAGGAGGAGAGCAGTTGGCGCAGATTACTACGGCGATGGTTAAAGAGCTCCGGGAGCAGACCGGGGCTGGGGTTATGGATGCTAAGCGTGCCCTGGAGCAGACGGGTGGGGACATGGCCAAGGCCATGGAAATCCTCAGGGAGCAGGGATTGGCCAGGGCCGCGAAGAAGGCGGAGCGGGTAGCCGGCCAGGGGCTCGTGGAGGCCTATATCCATGCCGGCGGCCGAATCGGCGCGATGGTCGAAGTAAACTGTGAGACCGACTTCGTCGCTCGAACCGACGACTTCAAGAGGCTTGCTCACGATATCGCCATGCAGATCGCGGCGACCAGCCCGCGAGTAGTCGGAAACGAGCCACAGGAAGGAGAGCAGCCTCCGGCCGAGGAGATCTTGCTCAAGCAGCCCTTCATCAAGGACCCTTCCATAACGATCGACGATCTGGTCAAGAACTCCATCGCGAAGCTGGGCGAGAACATCGTGATCCGCAGATTCGCCAGGTTCGAGTTGGGAGCGTAGGGTGTCGGGCCTGCGCTATAAGCGCATTCTGCTCAAGCTGAGCGGCGAGGCGTTGATGGGCGATCAGCAGTATGGGATCGACCCCAGCATGGTCGCCTACATCGCCGGTCAGATCGCGGGGCTGCGAAGTCGTGAAGTCGAGGTAGCCACCGTTATCGGTGGGGGCAACATCTGGCGAGGCATGTCGGCTGCCCAAAGGGGAATGGACAGGGCAACTGCCGACTACATGGGGATGCTTGCCACCTGTATCAACGGCCTCGCTCTGCAGGACGCACTGGAAGCGCTGGAGGTATGGACGAGGGTACAATCGGCTATCACCATGTCGGAGATCGCCGAGCCATATATACGTCGACGCGCCATTCGCCACCTGGAGAAGGGACGTGTGGTCATCTTTGCGGCGGGTACAGGAAACCCATATTTCACCACGGACACGGCCGCGGCCCTTCGGGCTATCGAGATCGGTGCCGAGGTGCTGCTGATGGCCAAGAACCGTGTGGATGGGGTGTACACCGACGACCCTGTGGAGAACCCTCACGCGACCAAGATCGATCGGCTGACCTACATGCAGGCCATAGAGCAAGGCTTACGGGTGATGGATACCACGGCGCTCTCGCTCTGCATGGAAAACGAACTGCCTATCATCGTTTTCGACCTTCGAAACCCGGAAGCGATGCAGCGGATCTTGTCGGGCGAGTCAGTGGGCACACTGATCGCGCCTGACGATTCCACGGACGCCGGCAAGAATCGGCACCGGTAGTTTCAGTTCGACCGAGAAAGGCTGCCAACTATGACTGAGAAGGTAAACGAGATTCTGACCAGCCACGAAGCCCGGATGCAAAAGGCGATCGAGAGTCTTAGGCATGAGCTGGCTACGGTGAGAACGGGCCGGGCATCGCCCAGTCTGTTGGACAGGGTAACCGTCGACTATTACGGGGTTCCCACTCAGATCAACGCTCTGGCCAATATCAGCGCCCCGGAGCCGCGGCTTCTCGTGATCGCGCCCTTCGACAAGAGCACGATGGGCTCCATTGAGAAAGCAATCCTGAAATCGGACCTTGGGCTCACCCCCACTAGCGACGGCAAGGTCATCCGGCTGGCCATACCTCAGCTCACCGAGGAGCGCCGCAGGGAGATGACCAAGACGGTGAAAAAGAGGACGGAGGAGGGTAGGGTCGCGCTTAGGAATCTCCGAAGGGACGCCCAGGAGGAGATGAAGAAGGCCGAAAAGGAGAAGTCGATCTCCGAAGACGACATGAAGCGCGGCCTGGATAGGCTCCAAAAGCTGACCGACAGCTACATCGCGAAAGCAGACGAAGTTGGCCAGCACAAAGAGCAGG
Organism: Chloroflexota bacterium; assembly: GCA_027372455.1. Lineage (GTDB taxonomy): Bacteria > Chloroflexota > UBA6077 > UBA6077 > UBA6077 > JAJYNT01. The sequence continues at coordinate 20,358 of DAHXJB010000356.1, forward strand.
AAATCATGGAGTTCTAGAGAGGGCATCTCATGATCACTGCCCCATCTGGATCCGGGGCAAAGAACGAGGTCTCGTCCGAAAAGGTACCTTTCCACGTAGCCATCATCATGGATGGAAACGGTCGCTGGGCACGACAGCGGGGGATGCCTCGATTGGCCGGACACAAGGCCGGTACCGACAATATCAAGCGCATCATCGAGGCTGCGTACGAGCACCAGGTGAAGGTGCTGACGTTGTATGCCTTCTCCACGGAGAACTGGAAGAGGCCGATGGAAGAGGTGCGCGGACTGATGTCGCTGTTGCTCAACGTCATCGACCGCGAGGCCGAGAACCTTCGGAGGAATGGAGTCAAGCTGCGACACATCGGCAGCAGCGAGGGACTGGATCGGAAGCTGTTGGACCGTATCCAGTACGCTGTTGATCTCACCAAAGAGAACGATCGGATCCTCGTGAACGTGGCTTTCAACTACGGTGGACGCGCCGAAATTGTTGAGGCGGTTCGGGGGATTGTTCGCGACGGCATCCCAGCGGGAGAAATCACCGAAGAACTGCTCACCGGGCGGCTGTACACTGCCGGGGAACCGGATCCAGACCTCATCATCCGGACGGCCGGAGAGATGA
>DAHXJB010000371.1:0-3547 GCA_027372455.1 Chloroflexota bacterium
GAAAGCCCCTCTTCTTCGCCACCCGACCCTACCGAGCACCCTTTGCCGCCCTGGCTGCCACAGCGCTGGCGACGGCTGGCCCCTGGATCTGGTCGCTGTTCCGGCTGAATGCCACCGACCCCCTCGTCGGCGGTCACCCGGCAGCCGATCTCTCGCTGGACCTGCTGGCGCTCTTCATCCCGGGTGGACACTGGCGCTTCGCAAACCTGACCCGTGGCTACTGGTCCAGCCTGCCCGGCAGCATCCACGAGAGCAGCGTGTACATCGGCCTCTCCGTCACCGCCCTGCTGATCTACGCGGTTGCACGGCGGCGGGCCCTCGACCGCTCCGCCCTTCTCCTCTGGTTCTCGGTACTGCTGTTCTTCGCGGTCTTCAGCCTCGGACCGGTGCTGCACGTATGGGGAAGGGAGGTCACGACGATCACGATGCCCTACGGGTGGGTGGAGAGGTTGATACCCGCAATCGACATATCGGGGGTCCCCGTCCGAATGACCGTGATGGTGGTGCTGAGCGCGGCGGTCATCTCCGCCATGGTGCTCAAACTGCTGCTCCACTCCTCTCGCCCGGCCAGAGTCGCGGCGCTGCTGCTATTGGGGATAATGGTGGTTGAGTACCTGCCCAGCCCGATACCAACCACCCGCATCGCCACGCCCCCGTTCGTGGAGGCTCTTTCCAGATTGCCGGCCGATCAGGCCATCCTCGATACCGTGGACGATCCGAGTCTGGCGTTGTACTTTCAGACGATCCACCAGCATCCGATGGCCCTCGGCTACATAGCCCGGCTTCCCAAGAGCGTGGCCGACAGGGACAACGGGATCTACGTGGCCAAGGATAGCGGGAACTACGCCATGCTCCCCCGCGACTACAACATCCGCTATCTGGTCACCAAAGCGACCGACGAGGCAGCCGCCAGGATGAGCTGGGCGAAGTTGGTTTATCAGGATTCGACCGTGCGAATTTACGACCTGAGGCCGCAATAAGAGTATGGATCCGACCTTTCTGGTTATGGCCAGCGGCATGGTATTCGTGGCTGCCGTCGCGCAGTCCATGACCGGATTCGGCTTTGCCCTCCTGCTGGTCCCGCTTCTATCGTTGATCTGGAATCCGCAGTCGGTGGTAGTCGTCTCCACGATTCTCAATGGGCTTCTCTCGCTCAGCGTCACTTTCCATCTCAGGCGCGAGATCTCCCCATCCAGGATCGGGTTGCTCTTGACGGGAGCACTCGCGGGCATCCCTTTAGGGCTGGCAGTCCTGGCCACCCTGGATCCCGCTCCACTGCGGATCCTGATCGGCGCACTGGTGATCCTGCTCGGGTTGCTGATCTACTTCGGCGTCGTATACCCGCTGAAGAGCCAGCGATGGCCCCTGCTGGCCACGGGCATGCTCAGCGGCATGCTCCAGGCCAGCACCAGCATAGGCGGTCCCCCAGCCGTGCTCTACCTCATGAGTCAGGGTTACGGCAAGTTAGCCGTGCGGGGGACGTTGCTCGGTTTCTTCGGTCCCCTGAGCCTGCTGACATTGCTGGGCTTTGCGCTGGCGGGTCTGGTGCGTCCCAACGTAATGCTGGTGAGTGTGGCCCTCGTTCCCGCGACCATGTTCGGGGTCCTGGTTGGGGATGCAGCCTTCAGGCGAACATCCTCAGGGCTATTCCGAACCTTGGTTGTGCTGCTGATCGTTGTGGCGGGGATCCTGAGCGTGGCCACGGGGTTTCGGGGATTCGGCTGATGTCAAGTCCGATGTGAATAGGCATCAACATCCTGGAACGCACTCTGCGACCAGTACGGGTTGGATACCATCTCGGCCGGCGCCGTCATCGGCTTCGCCCTTGACCGCTTCGGGCGGGGCCATGAAGGCGATGCACACCACCTGGAAAGGACCGTCGCAAGGGAGGATTCCTCGATGTGGAGATCGGTGTTCCTATCATTATCGACCAATAGCGGCGTGAAGCATGTGGCGACCCAGAGCAGGTTGGCGAAGGGGATCTCCTCTCGTTTCGTGGCGGGAGACACCCTTGACGAGGCGGTGGCCGCGACCAAGGAGCTCAATCGCCGCGGCATAAAGGTGGAGATGGATTACCTGGGGGAAAGCGTCACCGACCGGCGACAGGCTGAAACGGCAGCAGCCGCCTATCTGGAGATGCTGGACGGCATCGCGGCCTCCGGCGCGGACTCCCAGGTCTCGCTGAAGCCCACTCAGATGGGCTTGGCCAGCGGCGAAGAGCTCTGCTACGCGAACATCAACAGGATAGTGGAAAGAGGAGATAGGTACGTCAACTTCGTCTGGGTGGACATCGAGGACTTCCCCACCGTCGACGCCACACTCGGAATCTACAGAGAGCTGCGGAGTCAGCACTCCAATGTGGGTATAGCCCTCCAGTCATACCTGTACCGGACAAGGAAGGACCTGCAAGAGATCCTGGCGCTAGGAGGCACGGTTCGACTGGTGAAAGGGGCCTATCAGGAACCACCCGAGGTGGCATTTCCGGACAAGAGGGACGTTGATCGAGCCTTCCGGCTTCTGACCGAGCAGCTGCTCTGCAGCAACCGTTTTCATGCGATCGGCACCCACAACGAGAAGATGATCCAGCACGCTATCGAGTTCGCGGCTGCTCATGGGATCCCCAAGGAGAGCTTCGAGTTCCAGATGCTGTATGGGGTGCGACGCGACCTCCAGGAGCAGTTGACGCGGGACGGCTATCTGCTTCGGCTCTATGTCCCATACGGGGAGCAGTGGTACCCCTACTTCATGCGACGGCTGGCCGAGCGCCCCGCAAACCTGCTGTTCCTGATCGGGAACGTTGCCCGGGAGGCGCTGCCCGTCCACTGATATGGCCCCATCAGCAAGGGCAGTTCGGTTCACGCCCCCACGCTTGGCTGTCGGGAAAACGGGAAAACTGAGATTGCACCATAAGAGCGGGCGGGCTTGATAAGAGTGGTGGGGTGTGTCAGCATCTTGAGGTCGGCTGCTTGGAAGCCGTCATTCCCGCGAAAGCGGGAACCCACCCGGCCTGATATGGCTATCGGGTCATTCCGTTACGGGGTCCATCGCCTGGTGTACTTCGAGATGTGTGACGATATGGAGCAGGCGATCCTTCGGGAGAAGCGCATCAAGAAGTGGAATCGCGCATGGAAGATCGATTTGATCGAGAGACACAACCCAACGTGGGGAGACCTTTGGGAGACCGTCGCGTCCTGACGTTGCCATCCCGTCCTTCTCGCGAAGGCGGGAATCCTTTCGGCCCCAACGTCGCTGTTCTGTGAAGCCGAGGGTATATTCGGGTGACCAGAAGCCTGGATTCCCGCTTCCGCGGGAATGACGGTGGGAGCCCACGCGACTACTACAGACGCTCCCTTATGGTGCAATCTCAGATCTCCGAGAGGAGACTTGACAAATCGCTGAATTCCGCATTTAGTGAGTTGCCCATTTTCCTGACGCGCAGCAGCGGGCTCAATTCGGGTCTGATGCTCACTAAGTACACGGCGGCGGCCCTTGTTAACGAGAACAAGGTGCTGGCGTCTCCAGCCAGCGTGGATTCCATCCCCACATC
>DAHXJB010000357.1:0-3180 GCA_027372455.1 Chloroflexota bacterium
GCCGTTGCTCTCTCCTCCTCGGCTGCTTTTCCCGCGGTGCGGCGTGAGGCCGGCTCTTTCACCTTACGGAACGTTACCGTCATGAACAGGTAACCACTCGTCGCGATCAGCACCAGGTAGCTGGCATACAGCACCGGCATCGCCCAGTCCAGATTGCTGTTGGTCGTGAGAAACGTGCTAACCGCAGTCAGGTAGGTCTGATCGGCGGCCTCAACCCCGAAGACCTGGGGCACGAAATACAGCGCCGAGCCGATGAGCACCAGGATGCTCGTGAGGCGGAAGTCCGCCGGGTTGTCGTCGGCATCGCGCGTCAGCTTGATGGCCAGGCCTACCAGCAAAACCGCTGTCGCCAGGGATCCTGTCAGGGGAAGCGCATCGATCTTCACAAGATTGGGATAGAAGAGAATAATCCCCATCCCGAAGGTCATCAACATGACGGCATCTCGCACCAGCACGTAGGCCAGCCACCAGATATCCGCACCGAAGCGCAGGGTGAACTTGTGCAGCATGCGGAGCATGTAAGGCCGGCTCAGGTGCAACGTGAGGGTGAGGATCCAAAAGGTCGGCAGCATTGCCACCGCGGTCTGGACCACCCACGACTGCCCGCCGTTCACCAAGCCTGAACTGATTGCGTCGGAGAGTTGATCCGGTGTCATCTTCTACTCCTCATCGATAAGAGTCTTCGCTTCCGGGGCTGTCCGAGCCTTCGCCTGGTTTCCCGGAGTCTGCCACGTTCGCCACACTTGCCACGTCCCGGCCCTTCTCACTGGCCGCCACTTGTGGGCCGATCCCCACGGATCGCTCGAGGTTCGGTCCCTGCGGGACACCCGCGTGAAGTCTGAGAGGGCCTGCCAGGATCCAGGATCGTAGGCGTGCTCCTGCACAAGCACCCCCTGCGATGGCGCCAAGGGGACTTCGCCCTCCATCTTCTCGATCTGGATGATGCCCAACGGGCATTCCATGGCGCACACCATGCAACCGGTGCAGCGGGCGATCTGGATGGGGGAGACAGTCATCCAGCCCTGATTCGCGCACGGCACCTCCACGGCCTCACTTTCAGGCTCGGGCCCGGGGTTTTGAGGGCGCGTCATGTCCAGGCAGCGGACCGGGCAAACATCCACGCAGACGCCGCAGTTCAGACATTCTCCGGAATCAAAGGAGAAGCGAAAGGCTACCATGTGCGCCTCCTCATCGTACCGAGCGAATGCTGGTCGAGCGCAGCGTATGTATCGCGGCGTAGAGCCCCAGGATGCCCATCCCTACTTGCGAGCTGTACGTGGCGACCAGGGCCAGTACGGTGTTGTCCTGCGAGATCAGGGCATGGGCCAGGGCGGGATTAACGCCAATCTGGTCTGCCTGCACACCAAGGAGGGTTGGGAGGAGGTAAAGTAGTCCTCCTAGCCCGAGAAGTGTGCTGGTCAGCTTGAAGGCAGTCGGGTCCTCGTCCACGTCGCGGACCAGCTTCACCACGAGCACCGCGAAGAGGCAAAGCGCCGCGAAGGGGGCCGTCACCGGCAGCTCCCTGTCTGTCATCACGTCGGGGAAGAAGAACATGAAGCTGAGGCCGAAGGTGATCAGGATCACGAAGTCGCGGAGCGCCACGTAGGCGAGCCACCAGATGTCCGCGCCCAGCCGCAGCGAGAACTTCTGCACGACGTTGATCATGTAGGGCCGGGCGAGGTGCAGCGCGATCATCAACATCCACAGGATGGGGAGTACCGCTGCCAGCGTGCCTTCGAGAAGTTGCTCGCCTCCGCCGGCGAGCGCGCCGGAGATAGCTTGCGAGATCTGGTCGGGCGTCATACTTACCTCCTTCGTCAAACGTTGGGTGCGGACCGGTTTAGGGTCACATTAAGGCTAGCGGACCTCTTCCATCCCCGCATCCCGAGAAGGGATGGATGTGAAGGCGGCGAAAGTACGAACCTGACGTCGTCCGAACGTAGGATTGACCTACTTCATATGGTAGATTGAGGGTGGGACTGACAAGATCGCAAGCTCCCCGCCGCGTCGCCCTTTGCTATAATTAGCTCGTCGCCTCAGCAAGAGGCCATGGAGATCTGGTTGCAGATACTAGACGGATTGAATCCAGCCCAGCGCGAGGCGGTCGCAGTCCCCTCGGGCCCACTGTTGATCCTCGCCGGCCCCGGCTCCGGCAAGACGCGAGTCATCACCCACCGCATCGCCTACCTGATGCAGCACCAGGGTGCGAACCCTCACCGCATCATGGCCGTGACCTTCACCAACAAGGCGGCCAGAGAGATGAGAGAGCGGCTGGAGCGGCTGGCGGGCCGCGACGCCGAAGCCCTGACTGTCGGAACCTTCCACGCTACCTGCGCTCGCATCCTCAGGCGGGAGGCCGCCCACATCGGGCTCGATCCCAGCTTCGTAATCTATGATGATGACGACCAGCTCAGCCTAGTGAAGAGTGTTCTCAAGGAGATGGAGTTGGACGAGAAGCGGTACCCGGCTCGTCCGTTCTTGAACGCCATTTCATCGGCCAAGAGCGAGCTCAAGGGGCCTCATCAGTATGGGGAGTTCACCACAAGCTACTGGCAGGAGGTGGCTGCTCGGGTCTACCGTCGCTATCAGGAGCTACTGGGGGTGAACCGAGCTCTGGACTTCGACGACCTGCTGATGACGGCCGTGCAGCTCTTCCGCGGCTGCCCGGATGTGCTTGAGCGATACCAGGATCGGTACCTTCACCTGCTGGTGGACGAGTTCCAGGATACCAACGTGGCCCAGTACGCCCTGGTGAAGCTGTTGGCCGACAAGAACAGGAATGTGAGCGTGGTGGGCGACCCCGATCAGTCCATCTACAGCTGGCGCTCGGCCGATATCCGCAATATCCTCAACTTCGAGAAGGATTACCCCGATGCCAAGGTGGTGATGCTGGAGCAGAACTACCGTTCGACGGGCACCATCCTGGAGGTTGCCCAGGGGGTGATCAACGCCAACACCCAGCGGAAAGAGAAGAAGCTCTGGACAAAGAACGGCCCGGGTCATCCGGTAACGGTTTTCGAGGCCTACGACGAGGGTGATGAGGCTACCTATGTGGCCCGGGAGATCGAGAGACTGGTTGCCAGGGAAGGCCGCAGCCCGCTGGACTTCGCGGTGATGTACCGGACCAATGCTCAGTCCCGGGTGCTGGAGGACATATTCCTGCGGTTTGGACTCCGCTAC
>DAHXJB010000397.1:0-1535 GCA_027372455.1 Chloroflexota bacterium
CAGGCCGTACCCTCTATATCCTGGACGAGCCAACCACCGGGCTCCACTTCGCGGATGTGGGACGACTGCTTGATGTCCTGAACCGATTGGTGGATGCCGGAAACAGCGTTGTCGTGATCGAGCACAACCTGGATGTGATCAAGGTTGCCGACTGGATCATCGATCTGGGACCGGAGGGCGGCGATGCCGGCGGATGGGTTGTGGCCACGGGTACCCCGGAAGAGGTGGCGGACGATCCCAACTCTTTCACCGGGCAATTCTTGAAGCAGGTCCTACGCGGTGTGTCCGTGCCCTCGAATGGAAGGGCCCTCGCCGGCGAACCCGTTCGGTAGAGGATGCGCATCGCGTCTCCCTCATGAAGAGGTGAGAGGCGGCTTAGAAAGGCATTGGTTCAAGGTGACCGAGAGGGTGAGGGCGCATCCCCACAGCTACTTTCCGGTCTTTCTCGACTTGGAGGGCCGAAGAGTCACTGTCATCGGTGGCGGTGAGGTGGCCTTGCGGAAAGTGGAGAAGCTGCTGGCCTCAGGAGCGGTGGTCACCGTGATTGCCCCGCAACTTGACCGGAGGCTGAGGGACTTGGCTGCCGTGGGTCAAGTCGTTCTGGAGCCGCGAGAGTATCGATCAGGTGATCTGGAGGGCAGCTTTCTGGTTTTGGCCGCGACTTCCGATGAGGACATCAACCGAGCAGTCGCTGCCGAGGCATCTCGTCTGAACCTCCTGGCGAACGTGGTGGACGCCCCAGAGCTGTGCAACTTCATCGTTCCTTCGACAATTCAGCGAGAAGGGTTGACTCTGGCCATATCCACGGGAGGGATGAGCCCGGCACTCGCCAAGCAGCTCCGCAGGAAGCTGGAGGAGCTGCTGGTGCCGGAATATGGCCCCTTCCTGCAGCTATTGGCTTCTCTACGACAAAGGATACGGCGGGAGCTTCCGCTGAGTGACCAACGGGAAGCATTCTGGAGTGAAGTGGTTGAATCAAATGCCTTCGATCTCTTTCGGTCCAGCGGCGAAGAGGCCGCTCGGGTCCGAATAGAGGAGATCCTGAAGTTGGCACAGAACGATCGTGGGTGAGACCCACCCCTTTGCGATAGGTGAGAAGGGCTGGAGGATTACATAAGGATGCGAGATCTGGTGGTGGGCACGCGGGGTAGCGCGCTGGCGATGTGGCAGGCACACTGGGTCGTCGATCAACTCGCGTTGAAGTGGCCCGGCTTGCGTTTGCGTATTGAGAAGATTTCGACGGAGGGCGACGTGAGGGCCGGTGCGCCCTTGTGGCAGATCGGGGGCACCGGTCTCTTCGTCAAGGAGATAGAGAGGGCGCTGTCGGAGGGACGCATCGACCTGGCCGTACACAGCATGAAGGATCTTCCGTCGACGATGGCGCCGGGCCTGGTGATCGCTGCGGTGCCGGAGCGAGAGGATCCGCGGGACGTGACCATCTCCCGGCATCGGCTGCCTCTGTCGGAGCTTGCCGCCGGTGCCCGGATAGGCACCAGTAGCTCGCGCCGTCGGGCGCAAGTGCTGGCCTATCGCCC